>NZ_JAAHGK010000525.1:0-4893 GCF_010672505.1 Okeania sp. SIO2B9
TCCCTGATAACGCAGATGACTATGAGAAGTTTTAAAGCCAGATTTACGGTAAGTATTAACTTGTTCCAAAACACCATCTAAAGCAGCAGATTGATGATTAATTAACTTGAAAGCTTCCTGCCAAGTTTTTAAGCCAAATCCTTTTTTTCTCCATTCAGGTTTGACAATATAAATACCAATAAAATTAAAGTTTTGACTATATCTAACTACAGAAATACAACTTATTGGTTCCCCGTTTAATTCTCCAATTAAAAAACCTTGAGGGTCAGCCACATAAAAATTATTAACATCATCAATTCCAGGATTCCATCCTTCATTATCTGCCCAACTTATAGCTAATTTTAAGTCAGCTAGAGTCATTGGACGAACTATAAAATTATCTTGGTTAATACTCATTTTCAAATTTACCTAAAATATCTCAATTTAAACTTTTTTAAATAAGCTACAGTTAGAGCATTCAATCATATTGAATACCTGACTAATACCATTTATCAAAAACTTTTATACTCTATTTGAATCCTAAATTTTTGGAGACGGAATGCTGCATTTAGTTAAACCTTAAGAAACCAACCTCGACGATACATAAATTCAGAAATTCCCCACCAAAATAATACAATCACAATAGCAAAAATCAAAGAACCATTTAATGACCCTGCCCAGGATTGAAAAAAATGTTCATATATCCAAGTTTTGATGGTAGGAGAATTTTCCCCACTACTAATATTGTGATAAATCATCATTCTTGCCAAAAATCCAGAGGCTACAAATATAAAAATGGCATTTAATCCCATCACCTCAAATGGCCGTCCCCATTTTTGCCAACCTTGGACTTCGATCGCTTCATAACAAGCGGCCAGTAAAATTAAAGCCCATCCGCAGGTAAATATTACATAAGAACTTGTCCATAAAGCTTTATTGATGGGAAAAAATAGTCCCCAGATATACCCCACTACTAAACAGCTAAGACCGAAAATGACCAGATTTAAGCTAGTGCGACTTTTGATTGGTTGATGGTTGAGCCATTCCCCTGCAAAGTAACCAATCAAAACGGTTACTATAGCAGCTAAAGTGCTAAATAGACCTTCTGGGTCGTATGGTTTTCCGGCCCACAAATGTTGTTGGGTAAGAATAAGGCGATCGATATAAGCAGCAAGATTTCCTTCTGGGGAAAGGTCGCCAGCGCCATAACCGGGAACGGATATTAATTGCATGGCTATCCAATATCCAATTAGTAATACGGCGGCAAGTCCATAAAGTTGTTTTCTCGAAAGGTTAAGGATGGCGATCGCTGCAAGAAGGTAGGCTAAACTAATACGTTGCAATACTCCCATAATTCTAATATTAGCTAAGTCGTAATTAGGAAAGCCGTTTAGTAGTAAACCTAAGAGGAAAAGTATGAGGCATCGCTGCAAAATTCGCCGATAAATTTGTGTAGTTGTTTGGTTTTTATCGGTGTATTTTGACAGAGAAAAAGTCATTGCTACACCTACGATAAATAAGAAGAAGGGAAATACTAAATCGGTGGGTGTACAGCCATGCCATTTTGCGTGAAGTAAGGGTGAATAAACATAATTCCAACTACCAGGATTATTAACAATAATCATACTGGCAATTGTAATGCCACGAAATACATCTAGAGATTTTAGGCGCATTTTTTATTTCGGTTTTTATAGTAGGAAATTATACTACCTTGTTTTGATTATTCTTGGCAATACCAACTATTTTATTATTTATATTCAGTAAGTATTATATTTTTTATTGAGATAATTTTCAGTTTTCATATTGCTAGATAAATAGGTTGATTTATCCTTCAAGGAAAGGTATACTTTAGTAAGTAATAAAAAAATATTTAAGTCAATAACTTAGACCTTAATAATTATTCTTTTTTGAGAAGGTAAATTTAACTATGGCTAGCAATAAAACTGGCATTGAATGGACGGACAGGACTTGGAATCCTGCCACAGGTTGTGATAAGGTTAGTCCTGGTTGCACTCATTGTTATGCAGAAACAATTACAAAACGTTTTACTAATAATTTTCCTGAAGGGTTTGCTTTGAAACTTCATCCTGAGCGTTTGAAACAACCTTTAAGTTGGCGTACTCCTAGCCGGATTTTTGTTAATTCAATGAGCGATATTTTCCACGAAGATGTGCCTATTTCTTTCATAAAACAAGTCTTTGAAATAATTAGCAAAACACCCAGGCACATTTATCAAATTTTGACGAAAAGACATGAACGTTTAGTTGATGTAGCACCTCAATTAGAATGGCATGAAAATATTTGGATGGGTGTGTCAGTGGAAAGTCAAAATTATGTTCATCGTGTAGATTATTTACGACAAGTACCTGCTAATGTAAAATTCCTTTCTTGTGAACCACTTTTAGGTGATTTAGAACTTAATTTAACAGGTATTGATTGGGTAATTGTAGGTGGTGAATCTGGCAATAAATATCGTCCGATGAAAGAGGAATGGGTAAAAAATATTTATGAACAATGTCAGGCTGCTAATGTAGCTTTTTTCTTTAAACAATGGGGAGGTAGAACTCCTAAAGCTTCAGGCAGAATTTTAGATGGAAAAGTTTGGGATGAAATGCCGGAACTGTGGAATAAGCATCAAAAAAAATGGAGAATATACAAGGTAGAATCTAAGCGTAAATCCAGAAAATAAAAGATTAATGTTTCGATGGGAATATAACTTTTACTTTATCTCCAAATGTATTTTTTTTACGCTTAGATGGTTCTGCAATAATCTGACTTTTAGTTTCTAATTTTATTAGAGCATCTTTGTAATTTTTTTTGATATATCGTTTGCCTACATGATGTTGATTATAGATATCTATCATTGTAATTGTCTGACCCGAAAATTCATTTAAAAGCATATTTTCCAACTCATCAAGTGGTCGGGATAGTTCAAAAAGTAAAGGTTGATATTTTGTTGCAGGATTATACTCAAAAATTGGTACACCTTGTTCAGAAGATGAACTTTCCTTAGCCATAATTTCTTTCATAATTGAGTATCCTCGAATATGCTTTGATATGAAAATAAGATGATGGCTAGTTCTAGTTCCTTCAACATTTTTAAAGCAAAAAGGTAAGACATATCCGCTACCAATATTTTTCAGTTCTTGAGATATATTTTCAATGATATTTAATTCTCTTTCGTATGGCTGCATTTCTTTAAGTTCTTTTTTAAGCTGATTAAATCTCTGTTCACTAAACAAGGCTTTCATGTGTTTTTCTACTGCCTGATTTCCTAATCCCATATTTATTCTGTTGTAATTAAAGAAGAATATACAATCACAACCCCAATCTTTAATTACTGAACCTATTAGTTCACGAGATATACCTTTATAACCCCACGGATCGATAAAAAATAGTGTAGGTACTAAACTAATTTGTTGAAATGCTTGAACAACTTCTTCTCCTACTTCCGTATTGAAAATTCGTGGTTGATATTTTAATGTTTCTATATTTTCGAGAGAGTTTATTGCTTGCTGAAGTGAATCTGTATTATCAGAGTTTTTATCGTTAAAAATAGTAATTAATCTCTCTCGCATATCTTCATCAGCAATAGCACGTTCTAAAATTAGTAATGGTGTAGATTTAGAACCATCTTGATAACGACCAGGCCCAGAAAATAGATCGATATATGCAATATCTTTGCCCCATTTTTTAGCTTGTGGTATTATGACTTTTGCCCAAGCCCAAAAATATTTAGCTACAATTTCAGCTTTAACTAAAGATGTTTCTCTAGATTCATCAAAAAAAAGAATTATTTGTCATATTCCTACACTTTAAAATATCTAGTAATTATCGCTCTATTTTAATACTTATTTAGATATTGTTCTTATTGGTAAAATTAAGTTTTTGTTAAACCCAGACAATATTTCCACTCGAATATTCTTGAACAATAAATTCCTTTGTTTGATATAGCAATCCTGAATAGGTTGTAACATTTTATCGTAGCGGTTTGCTCTCCAAATCCGATTTTCCCTTGGATTTGGAGACCATTTTTTTGCACAAATCATTTAGGATTTCTATAGCTGATAGCTGACGACTAAATGCTTTCTAGATTTGTTTGTTTAGCCACAACTTAAATCACCTTATTGAGGTACCTCTTTGTCATATAAATCAAACTCCTGTGGTGTTCCATTTAATTCAGAGATAAATTTTTCATATAACCCTTGGTTACCATTTTCTACATCCCATATTTCATCCACCCAGGTGAGTAAAAAAGCTTCGGTTTCATTAATTTCACCATCATCTTTTGTAAAAGAACCTTTACGCAATCTTTCTCTCACTCCATCGCTATTAGAGAGAAGATGCTCTAAAATATCTTTAGATACAAAATCCAACTTATTTTCCACATGTGGGTAAGCTTCAAGAACTTCTTTGATTAGGAGGTCGAATACTTCTTTGTGAGTAATTTTTGCCATGATCAGGACTGTTTTTAATTAGTTTTGTTTAAGATAAGTTTTTTTGGGGGGCTTTCCCTATCTCTTTGTCTTTTTTTAATATTCAACAGATTAGGTAATTTTGCTTTACTCTTATTGTTAATGTTATTTAAAATATCAAATCATGGGATATTTAGATCATATTTATAGCTTAATGCTGAGATGAAGATATAATTATTAATTGTAGTAGTATATAGAAAATATTTTCTCAGTTTTTACAGGGTAAGTATTCAGCTATTAGCATTCAGCATTCAGCTTTTCCTGTAAGGTTAGCTGACACCTTTTTTTTATAAGTTTTAATTCTGCTTGGATAGTAATTCCTCCTTCCAAGATAACGAGTTAATAACTCATAGTTGACGGCTGTTTGCGCAGCATTCCTCAGGAAATGCTTACTTGACAGGAACGTATTTTAAAGGAAGAAAAATACGTTCCTGTCAAG
>NZ_JAAHGK010000526.1:0-4892 GCF_010672505.1 Okeania sp. SIO2B9
TTGCTAATAATATCCGAATTTTTCGAGCAACGTTTGATAGTGGATGATAATATAAAATTCTTTTCATTGAGATATCTCCAAAAAAGCCATAAATAAAGTGTAAACTATCAGCATTCAGCCATCAGCTATTGCTTTTAGTGAGATAAAAGCTTTATGTAAGCATCAGCCGTCAGCTTTCAGCTATTAGCTTTTATTGTATGGGTTGACAACTAAAACTCGTCGTTTTTGTGCTTCAATTCTCTGGTTAAAAATGTAGTATAAGTTCAACGAATCCTTACTTCATTCATTAAAAAGCTGAGAGCTGAATGCTTAGAGCTTGATTAATTGAGTTAGAATTAAATCTTACTACGAAAGTCGGCTCCCTTGACCTTAAAGTCTATATTCATTAAACACTTTCCTTCAGGACAGAGTCTTATTGGTGAGAGTTGAATACCCACAATAAAGTTTACCATAAAATTTGGTTTTTTCAACTATTTGGTTTTTCAACTATATTAGGACTTATATCATGTCCGCTGGTATCGTTTGTGTAAAAGTTAGCGTGAATATTTACAGCAAATTTAAGTTTTTTGAAGTTTTTTCCAGCTTTTTAACCTTGTTTACTTCTTCCTTCTTCCTTACCTTACAATACCGATGCTACCGGAGATGATATTACGCAAAGAAACCGGGTTTATAGGATAAATCGTTATTTTTATAATAAACATTGAAAAACCCGGTTTCTGGGTTTGTCTGCGGTATCGGTATAAAAAAGCGTAGAAACCGAGTTTGTTTGAAATACCCCACTGACTAACATCTACCTCTCAAAAACCTGGTTTCTAATAGTTTGTTTGAAATACCCCACTAACTAACATCTACCTCTCAAAAACCCGGTTTCTTATAACACCTCCATTGCCATTGCTATATGATTTCCAATTATGTCAAAATAAAAATCTTACTCAATTATTGGGGATAAATTAATGTCAGAAGTATTAGATTTCGATTTAGTTATTAAAAATGTCCGGGTAGTGCGCCCAAATCAGAATTCGATCGCTCGCCTCGACTTAGGAATTAAAAATGGCAAGTTTGCTCATATTGCTCCAGAAATCAACCCAGAATTAGGTAAGGAGGTATTCGATGCCAAAGAATTATTAGGTTTTCCTGGGTTAGTAGACTCCCATCAACACATTGGTATTTATCAACCTCTACCTCAAGACGCTATTACAGAAACAAAAGCTGCTGCTATGGGTGGAGTGACAACAGGTTTAACTTATATTCGGACTGGGCAATATTATCTCAACCGAGGCGGTGCTTACAAAGATTTTTTTCCTGAAGCATTGAAGCTTTCAGAAGGCAATTTTTTTGTAGACTATGGCTATCACCTTGCCCCTATTAGCAGTAGTCATATTGATGAATTACAATTTTTATTTGAGGAATATGGAGTGCCATCATTCAAAATATTTATGTTTTATGGCGGCTATGGTTTGCACGGAATGTCAGACCAACAAAACCTATTTTTGATGATTGACAAATCAGAAAGATACGATTTTGCTCATTTTGAATTTATCATGCGGGGGTTAACTAAATTACGGGAAACTCACCCAGAAATGCAGGATTATATTAGTTTAAGTTTGCATTGCGAAGTTGCTGAAATTCTCAATGCTTATACTAAAATAGTCCAAAATGATAGCTCTCTGACTGGTATCAAAGCTTATAGTGCTGCTCGTCCTCCCCATTCAAAAGCACTAGCAATTGTTATTGCTTCCTATTTAGCTTATGAAACCAATTGTGTCAATATTAATTTATTACATCTGAGTTCCCAGAAAGCTGTGGAAGCGGCATTAATGATGCAAACAACATTCCCTCATATCAACTTTCGCCGAGAAGTGACAGTGGGGCATTTATTATTAGATGTGGATGCACCTACAGGCAAATGGGCGAAAGTAAATCCACCTATTCGTTCCCGTGAAGATGTAGAATATTTATGGCAAGCGGTATTAAATCGACAAATTGATTGGATAGTCAGCGATCATGCCTGTTGTTCGGCGGAGAAAAAAGCGAGTAGTCAAGACCCGGAGAATATCTGGTTAGCCAAATCTGGTTTTGGCGGTACGGAATATTTATTATCTGGAGTTTTCAGCGAAGGCAGTAAAAGAGGAATGTCTAATAATCATATCGCTGAGTTGTTGTCGTGGAATCCTGCACAACGTTATGGTTTGTTAGAAAAAGGGGATATTGCTGTAGGATATGATGCAGACTTAGTACTTTTCGACCCCAATAAAACTTTTGTTGTGCGTGCGAGTGAGTCAGAGTCGCAACAGGGTTATACACAATTTGAAGGAATGGAGTTAACTGGAAAGGTGAAAAGTACATTTTTGCGGGGAAACTTGATTTATGACAAAGGAGAAGTTTTAGGGTCGCCCCAAGGAAAATATTTGAAGCGACCTTATGGGAAAACAGTTGGAAGTTAACAGTTATCATAAAGTAGTGCTGTTAGCGATAGCATAACGCACCATTTTTGATATTGCTGGTGCGTTACGCTCCACTTCGTTCCACTAACGCACCCTACTGGACTGACATTGACTTGATTAAATTCAGTCAGGAATTACTTCTAAATTCTAAATTGCGCTTAGTACAATATTAGCTCAAATATTCATCCAAAACCTGATGAAAGTGACGGATGCGAGATTCTTGATAGTTACCCAGAGTAATACCAGGTTTGGCGGATGCCTTCAAACCTTTTTGCAGTCGCAGAAAATTGGAAGTGTCTTGATCTAGAAAAGGCCCTATTCCTCGTAATTCTGGTGCATCAGCAAAATTCTGTTCTAATGATAGCCAGGTAATCTTTGCTGCTGGTGGAGTTATCCCAGGTGGGAATGGTTGGAGGAGAAGCACATCCATAATGCAAAGATCAGGATTAGCACCATAAGGTCTAAAGCGAAATTGGAGCGGTTGACCGACACCAGGCCAGTTCATAAGGTTTGGGAAAATAAAGTAAGAAATTGCATCTAGCATTTCTGTATCAGAAACAGCAGAGCAGTCAATCTTAAGATGTTGCTTTAAGGTTTGGCGAGTCACCTCTGCTGCATAAGCACGAGGGTTCATTTCGTCAGACATCTGTAATGTTGCTGGGTCTCCTCCTTTAAATTCTATTAGAGCTTTTGCGGGAACCATTGGGTCTTTTGGTTTACCGAGATGAGGACTACAAACAGCAAACGGACTAATCATGCGATTGTGACGACCATAAATGTCATATTGGGAATTAACATCTCCGATAAGTTTGAGAATTTGTGGATGTGTTGTAATTACATGATAAGATTCTAAAGTAGCCGTTAGTGTAACTTTCCAGTTAGCAGGCATCACTTTGGCAACGTGAGCTGCTGTAAACCTTTCTTGTAAAGCAAACTGTTGAAAATGTTCGGGTAGATTTTCTAAGTAACTCTCCAGAGACTCACAGTCTGAGTCAAAATTAATAAAGACAAAACCCTGCCATGTTGCCACCTTAATTTCAGGCAACCGGAAAGCTTCATCCTCTACTTGTTCAAAATCCCAACGACAAGGAATATGAGCTAGAGTACCATCCAATTTCCATGTCCAACCATGAAAGGGACATTGTAAAGCTAAAGTATTTCCCTCGTTAACACATAATTGGGTTCCACGGTGCAAACAAGAATTGTAGAATGCCTGAATTTTGTCAGCTTTACTTCGGACAACAATTACTGAAAGATCAGCTACATCATATACCACATAGTCGCCAACATTGGGGATATTTTCTTCTCGACAAGCCCACTGCCAGACTTTTTTCCACAACTTTTCCACCTCTAAGTTATGATATTCAGGAGAAAAGAATATTTCTCTGGGAATATCGGCAGTTCCCAGATTTTTGATTGATTCTTGTTTGAGTACAGGTGGCACAGGTCGGGTATCAGTTTGCAATATTTCCTGCACTGTTTCCATCTCGTCTCTACTGAAATTTTTCCTCATCTTTTGCACCTTTTTATTGACTAGGTAAATTGCAGGTATATCTTATATCATATCCGGTTAAATAGCGATCGTATGGGTTGACTCCTGACTCCTCACAACAGTTATTTATAAGTATTCAACCGTTAGCGTAGCTCCCCCTCCGGGGGAACATGATATAACTTAAGTAGGGTTTGCTGATTAAATCTAAAAGCATTGATATATAAAGGTTGAGCGCATTTTTTAGTTAAAAAAAGTCCAAGCTTAATGGTCGTAATGGTTCAAAAAATTAGCATTTTAGGCTTATAGTTGCGCAGAATAATCCCTTGATTATTCTTCCTCCTACCTCCTCTATAATTCCCCGTTCCTCCTGTCTCCTGTCTCCTGTCTCCTACCCTTACCCATAAGACTTTTTCAGCAAACCCTAAGTAGTTTCTGGAATTGGAAATTTTTCCCCTCTTAAATAAGCATCAAAATACTTCTTAAAATACAAAATACTTGTCACATTTGGTTGATCACTTTCATCAGGAGCAAACTCATAAATTGGCAATTTTTCTCTCACCAACTTGACTAAATTAGGATGAAGTTCTTCAAAAGATTCTACCCTAGAAATAGTAGTTTCAAATCTTAATCTAGCTGGATGACCATAACCTAATTTCATCCAAGGCATCCACGGACAATCTCTCGCCCATTCAGAAGGAGGTATTTCTGTTACCCCTGGTCGAGCCACACTAGAGGTAAAATATTCTACTCCTTTAAATTTTTCTCCAGGGCAATAATCTCGATATTTACTTTCTTTTGCCAAAGGATGAGGATATTCTAAAGGAATTTCTATAACTTTTTTCACATATCCAGAATTCTGAGGGATTACAATTTTTTTTGGTGAGACAAAACCCTGGACCATCCGGTTAGCAATATGTACGACAGGAACTTCTTTTACTTCTTCTCTAGGTCGCCAA
>NZ_JAAHGK010000527.1:0-4892 GCF_010672505.1 Okeania sp. SIO2B9
CAAATACTATTAGTATAGCTAACAGAATTTGTCCAAGAACTTAGTAATTGGTTATAGTCTAGGACATTACTTTCAGTAAAGATATGAATACCTTTTAAGTTAAGATTTTCCAAAGAGTCTATCACTGCAATTTCTTTTATAGCTCGATCTTCATCTACACCAAATTTGCTGGAGGTACTAGCGATCGTTTGACTTTTTAGACTAGCTTCTCCACCATTAGTATCATTGTTCCCACACTTAGCCCCTCGTTCCCGAATTTCGCAACTCTGACTTGTTCTGTATAAGGGGGTTAATCCGAATTAATACATCTTGCTTTTTACTATACTTTTGAGCCAAATTATTCAAGCGACGAGCTTCGTTTAGTGATTCTAGTACAATGATGCCAATCCCTATTTCGATGGCTGTTGCTAGTTCTGAATTAGTTTTTCCTGGTCCTGTAAACACAATTTCTGGAGCTGAAAATCCTGTTTTGAGTGCTGCTTTCAATTCTCCCGTTGAACTGATATCTGCTCCACATCCTAATTGAGCCAATTTGTGACAGATAGTTAAATTGCTATTGGCCTTCAGAGTATAGAGAATATTAAAATTTGGGGGCAGGTAATCTCGTAGTTTGGCATATTGACGGCCAATTTTATTGAGATTATAGAGATATAAGGGAGTCTTGTATTGTTCTGACGCTATTTTTATTTCTTGCTGAGATAAGATAATTGGACGTACTCTATCTCCACTCAAATTAGTATTTTTCATAGAATTATACTGGGATTTTCTGGTTACTGAATGATTTTTAGTAGTTAGTAGATATCTCCATAAAAAAGGGAATAGGGAACAGGGGGAAATAATTGACAATTTCTGTACAATAATTGATTTTATTTTTTATTGTTGGAAATATCTAATAGTTAAAGATTTTTTTAGGAGAAAAGAAAGCCACTAATTCCTATCTAGACAAAATATAGATAACTCAAGCTAAGGAAAATATCAAGGGCAACAATATCATATCTTATCATAACGGTAGTGCATCAAAAGACAGGATTTACCCAAAAACCCAGTTTATTACGAGTACTAAAAATTTGTGCTAGACTCTCTAATACTAGAAGATACCCAAAATTAATCAAAATAGTTAAGCCTAATAGACAGGATTAAATAGATGACAAATCAACGAATTGCTGAAATATTAAGAAGCGGTAAACCTGATGAAAAAGTAACAATTCAAGGGTGGGTACGCACTAAGCGAGAGTTGAAAGAATTTGCTTTTGTAGAGGTTAATGACGGTTCATGTTTAGCTAACCTACAAGTGGTATTAAATCCTGATCTACCAAATTATCAAGAAAGTTTACAGCAACTGAATACAGGTGCATCAGTAGAAGTGAGTGGTATTTTGGTAGAGTCGCCAGCAAAGGGGCAAAGAATTGAACTTAAGGCAGAAAAGGCGATCGCTTATGGGGATGCTGATCCTGAAACATATCCTTTGCAGAAAAAACGTCATTCTTTTGAGTTTCTCCGTACTATTGCACATTTGCGAGGGCGCACTAATACTTATGGAGCAGTTTTTCGGGTAAGAAATGCTTGTGCTAATGCTGTGCATCAATTCTTTCAAGAACGAGGTTTTTTGTGGGTTCATACTCCTATTATTACTGCTAGTGACTGTGAAGGTGCAGGGGAAATGTTTACAGTTACTAATTTAGATTTAAAGAAAGTTCCTCTCACAGAAAAACAAGATATTGATTTTAGTCAAGACTTTTTTGGAAAGCCTGCTTTTCTAACAGTTAGCGGTCAGTTAGAAGCGGAAATTATGGCAACTGCTTTTAGTAATGTTTATACATTTGGTCCGACTTTTCGAGCAGAAAATTCTAATACTTCTCGACATTTAGCTGAGTTTTGGATGATTGAACCGGAGATGGCTTTTTGCGATTTAGTAGGAGATATGGATTTGGCTGAGGAATTTCTGAAACATATTTTTAAGTCTGTTTTAGAAAGTTGCCCGGAGGATATGGAATTTTTCAATAAACGGATTGATAAAACAGTTTTTGAAACGGCAGATACGATTATTAATAATAGTTTTGAAAGGATTACTTATACTGAGGCTGTTTCTTTGTTGGAAAAGACAGATAAAAAGTTTGAATATCCGGTAGAGTGGGGTTTAGATTTACAGTCGGAACATGAGCGTTATTTGTGTGAAGAATTGTTTAAAAAACCTGTAATTGTGACTGATTATCCAGCAAAAATTAAGGCTTTTTATATGCGTTTAAGTGATGATGGTAAGACGGTTAGGGCAATGGATGTTTTGGTGCCGAAAGTAGGGGAAATTATTGGCGGTTCTCAGAGGGAAGAACGTTTAGATATTTTGGAGAAAAGGATAGATGAACAGGAGATGAATAAGGAGGAATTATGGTGGTATTTGGATTTGCGTAGGTATGGTACTGTGCCTCATGCAGGGTTTGGTTTGGGATTTGAAAGAGTGGTGCAGTTTATGACAGGAATGGGGAATATTCGAGATGTGATTCCTTTTCCCAGGGCGCCTTTAACTGTGGATTTTTAAAGTTAGGAATTATTGGGAAAATAGAGGGGGGTTGCTGGGAAATAATTAGGGTTTGTTGAAAAAAGCAGAGTGTGGGACAAACCACTAACCCCTGCCAGGAGGGGAAGTGTCGGAAGGATTAGCCTATCGAATCTTGTCTACTCAAAATACCAACTTTTTGAGTTTTAGCCATCGAAAACCTGGCACTTTTTTCTACCTCCTGTAATTTACCAACGCCCTATTTTTTTAGTTTTTCGCTCTTTAAGATCAAACCATAAACTTCATGGGAGGTGAGGAGAATAAGAAACAAGTTGTGGAGAATTTAGAGTTTTAGGGTTGTGAATTTAATCGCAGAGTCGGCGATCGCTCTGACTAACATTAGGATTATTTTTCAGATAATCTCCCACCCACTCACAACCAAGTTTTACAAGATTTTCTAGATTGAGATTCCACAAAATTACTTTGCCATCTGTGCTGCCAGAAGCAATCATCTGACCATCTGGACTAAAACAAATACTATTGAGACCACGGCGATATCCTTGAAAAGTATGTAATTCCCTGCCATTAAGATTCCAAACCATCTAGACTCCAGAGTTTAATAGTTTCATCTTCACTAGCAGAAGCAATAACTTTCTGAGTCTTGCTAAAACTAATGCTATAAACTCTACCTGTATGACCATTAAGGGTTTTCAGTTCTCTGCCATCAATATTCCAAAGTTTAACAGTGCTATCATAACTAGCGGAAGCAATAGTTTGACCGTCAGGGCTAAAACTGACATTACTAACCTCATTGCTATGACCATTGAAAATATTTCGTTCTGTGCTTTTAACTCTCCAGAGTCTAATTGTATTGTCCCTAGAAGCAGAGGCAATAGTCTGACCATCTGGACTAAAACTGACGCTATAAATTCTATTACTGTGACCACGGAAAGTTTGTACTTCCTTGCCCTTAATATTCCAGAATTTAATGATTTTGTCAGCACTAGCAGAGGCAAGTATCTGACCATCAGGGCTAAAACTAACCGCATTTACCCAATCTCTGTTACCTCTAAAAGTTTGTAATTCTTTGCCATCTAAATTCCAGAGTTTGATAGTTGTGTCAGCACTGGCAGATGCAATCGTTTGACCATCTGGACTAAAACTGACGCTATTAACGTGATAAGTGTGCCCAATAAAGGTTTTCAGTTCCCTACCATCTAAACTCCAGAGTTTGATAGTTTTGTCACCACTGGCAGATGCAAGAGTTTGACCATCCGGACTAAAACTGATGCTAGAGACCCGATTTTTGTGTCCAATCAAAGTTTGTAACTCTCTACCATCTAAACTCCAAAGTTTAATAGTTTTATCAAAACTTCCAGAAGCAAGAGTTTGACCATCCGGACTGAAACTAACACTACTAACCAGATTCCTATGTTCTGTTGTAAAACTTTGTAATTCTGTTCCGTCAATACTCCAGAGTTTAATAGTTGTGTCCGCACCGGCAGATGCAAGTATCTGACCATCAGGATGGAAACAGATGCTATGGATGCGATCGTTATGTCCAGTAAAAGTTTTTAATTCTTTACCACTAAGACTCCAGAGTTTCAGAGAATTATCCCTACTACCAGAAGCAATCAAAGTACCATTAGGGCTGAAACAAACACTACTTACTCCATCTTTATGTCCTTCCAAACGATTACGCTCTTTGACTCCATAGACTGCCTGATGCAGTGCTGTTACCACCAGCATTTCAGCATCAGCTTTTGTTCTAATTGATTTGGACAATGATTGTAGAATTTTGGCTGCCCTCAATGCTTCTAGTAATGCTTCAAACTCTTGACCAGCGAGAAATAGTGTTTTTGAGGAGGCACTTTTGAGTAATACTTCTAATATCTGATTTGCCTCAGCTAATATTTGAGCTGCTTGTCTTTCTGCTGCCAATGTCCGTTGCATTTCGAGTTTATCTAGTTCTTGACTTGCCGTTAAAAACCGATAATCTTGCTCGCTCAAACTCTTCGCTGCTGCCCATGCTAGAGCTTCCTGTAAAGCTTGACCCCGCAAAAGTCGTGACTCATCCTGATAACCAGAAGCTAACCATGCAGCAAACGCTTCTGAATAAGGTCGTAAACCTGCTAATTCTTTCTCTACCCAAGTAACATTAAATACTGACTGATAAATTCGGTTAGCTACTATCAATTTACCTTCATATTTTACTACTAAACCAGTCAGTCGCAGTTCCATTTGTTCGGAACTATCATCTGCTACTACCTCCCCACTATTCAAAACTTGCTGATACAAACCTAATAACCGACTTGCTCGTTTTTCATTAACTAAAAGGCGATCGCTTATGGTCTTTAAATGTTCTGGGTCGTCATTTATTCGCCAATTTTCCAGAATT
>NZ_JAAHGK010000528.1:0-4883 GCF_010672505.1 Okeania sp. SIO2B9
TGCCTAAAAATGTAATTTCTCCCCCTGTAACTTCGTAGGCAGGATGACCTGCTAATACTTTAGAAAAAGTACTTTTACCGGAACCATTTGGCCCCATGATGGCATGAATTTCTCCAGCTTTTATTTCTAAATTTAAGCCTTTAAGAATCTCTTTTCCTTCTACATTAGCAGTTAAATTTTTAACAGATAAAATAACTTCGCTATTTTCTTTAATCATATATACCTCTTTTGTAATTTATAATGAATAATTGATAACTTTTTATTGGTTTTTTGATTTTGCCTATTTAACAATAGCCGTCATCCGTAAATAATGAATAATTAATAATGAATAATTAATAATTATTTGATTTGGTCGATTTAACAATAGCCGTCATCCGTAAATAATGAATAATTAATAATGAATAATTAATAATTATTTGATTTGGTCGATTTGACAATAGCTGTCAGAAGTTTTAAGAGTTCTATGCAGTCTTGATTAATTGAGTCAAACCCTTTGACATCAATGTAATTTGCTTGATGTAATAGCTCTAACCAATACAGAGTTTCATTGACCTCTTTTAGAGAAATAGCCATTTTATGTACAAAGTCGGCAGGACTTTCAGCGTATTCAGCTTCACGCACCAAAGCACCAATTGCTGTACCACTACGAAGTAATTGCTTTGATCAAACATACTCCTGTTTCTCTTGATTAAGGTGTTTTGACAGTTTAACAATTCGTAGTGCAAATGCAAATAATTTTTCTTTGACTACATTATTTTTCATAATTAGCAATTATCCATTAATAATTATTAGAGCTGATTTACAAAGTAAATATTAAGAGGATAAATGCTTTACAATGCAAGAATTTGACACTATCCCCCAGGACATAATTTTCCGCAAACCAATAGTATAAATGAGCTTCAACTCAGTTTACAAATCAGCTCTTAATTATTAATTATTAATTATTAATTATTAATTATCCCACTGTTCCTTCCAACTTTAAACTCAATAATTTGTCAGCTTCAACAGCAAATTCCATAGGCAACTCATTAAAAACATCCTTACAAAAACCACTAATAATCATAGACACCGCATCTTCAGCAGAAATTCCCCGTTGAGTAAAATAGAAAAGTTGGTCTTCCCCAATTTTAGAAGTAGAAGCTTCATGCTCAACCTTAGCAGTATTATTATCTACTTGAATGTAAGGAAAAGTATTTGCTTGAGCGCGATCGCCAATTAACATTGAGTCACATTGAGAATAATTCCGCGACCCCTTAGCACCAGACCCCATTTTCACCAAACCACGGTAACTATTAGCAGAGTTGCCAGCAGAAATACCCTTAGAAATAATTGTACTGCGAGTATTTTTGCCAATATGTACCATTTTCGTACCTGTATCTGCTTGCTGCTTATTATTAGTCAGAGCAACAGAATAAAATTCTCCCACGGAGTTGTCCCCCACCAAAACACAACTAGGATATTTCCAGGTAATAGCAGAACCAGTTTCTACCTGCGTCCAAGAAATTTTAGAATTTACTCCCTTGCACAAACCGCGCTTAGTCACAAAATTATAAATACCACCCTTACCATTTTCATCACCAGCAAACCAGTTTTGCACCGTCGAATAATTAATCTCAGCATTGTCAAGAGTGACAAGTTCAACTACAGCAGCGTGAAGTTGGTTAGTATCAAACATTGGAGCAGTACAACCTTCCAAATATGTTACTGAACTACCTTCCTCAGCAACAATTAAAGTCCGCTCAAACTGACCAGCATCTCCGTTATTAATTCTGAAGTAAGTAGAAAGATCCATCGGACATTTTACACCTTTAGGAATAAAGACAAAAGACCCATCACTAAATACAGCAGAATTAAGAGCAGTAAAAAAATTATCCCCTACAGGTACAACACTACCAAGATATTTTTCCACCAACTCTGGATATTCCTGCACTGCTTCAGAAATAGAACAAAAAATCACACCATCTTCAGCAAGTTTCTCCTTAAAAGTAGTCGCAACAGAAACACTATCAAATACAGCATCAACCGCAACATTACTCAGACGCTTCTGCTCCGAAAGGGGAATGCCAAGTTTCTCAAAAGTATCTAACAAAGTAGGATCTACTTCATCCAGACTTTTCTTCTTATCTTGAACTTTTGGTGCAGAATAGTAAATAATATTTTGATAATCTATTTGTGGATAGTCAACCTGTGCCCATACTGGTTCCTTCATTTGTAGCCACTTTCGATATGCTTTCAGACGAAAGTTGAGCATGAACTCTGGCTCATTTTTTTTAGCAGATATCAGACGAATTACATCTTCGCTCAGTCCACGAGGAATAGTTTCTGATTCGATATCGGTAACGAAACCATACTTATAAGGTTGATTAACTAAGGTTGTTACTTTAGCAGTCATTGTATTTATTTCCTAGTTATATTTACTTCTTTAGTAATTTAGATGGCCTTTAGCAGCCACTTAAACAACTTATTTGTTGCTTAAGTCTATTTTAGGTTACATTAACAACAATGATATTGTCAAAGTCCAATTTAAATATTTTTTTTTGACAAAATGGAAATTACCCAACAAAATTCGACCAAACAAGAAATCCTACAACATTTAATGAAGCGAACTCAAGCCACCGCTTTAGAGTTGGCAGAATCTTTAGAAATTAGTCCCCAAGCTATACGTCGCCATTTAAAAGACTTAGAAGCAGAAGGACTGATTATATATAAGTCAGTACAAACCGGGATGGGAAGGCCACAACATATTTATCAATTAACAACTCAAGGACGCGATCGCTTTCCCCATAATTATGATGAATTTGCCGTTTCCTTCCTTGACACCTTAGCCGAAACTATTGGCCAGGACCAACTCAGTCAAGTATTCCACAAACAATGGCAGCGTAAAGCAATGCACTATCGCCAACTATTAGGGACAGGAAAAGTGCAGGAACGCGTAGCCCATTTAGTAGAACTCCGCAAAGCAGAGGGTTTCATGGCAGAGTGGTCTCCTGTAGAATCTCAGGAAGTGGACGAGCGATCGCTCAAAATTCAGAATTCAAAAGTCAAAAGTGATTCAGCTTCCTCAGCAGAAATAGGAGAACCACAGTTGCCCGTTGAACGCTACATATTTATGGAGCACAACTGTGCTATCTCCAGTGTGGCCGAATCTTTCCCCAGTGTTTGTGGCCATGAATTAGAGATGTTTGGTGCTGTACTGCCTGATTGTACTGTGGAGAGAACTCATTGGATTGTTAATGGAGAACATCGTTGTGGTTATTTAATAACTAAGAGAGGGAACAGGGAACAGGGAACAGGGAATAGGGAATAGGGGGGAAACATTTCCTTTATCATCAGTCTCTGTCCTAAACAACTTGTTCTTGTTCCTTGCTATAAAAATGAGTGTCTAATTCTGATATAGAATCCGGTTATTTAACGAACTCAGAACTCAGAACTCAGAACTCAGAACTCAGAAGTTATTTTTGTAATGAGGATTTGAGCAAGGTTCCAAAAATATTTCGCCAGTCAAGGCGGGGTTTTATACCGATATTATTTTGATAAATATGATATGTGTTTACCATTCTATAATTACTCCCCCACTCCCCTACTCCCCCACTCCCCTACTCCCTACTCCCTTCCCTATCCCTGTATCCGTGCCATAATCAGTGTGAGCAACTTCCCTTTGATCCTTAATAAAAAAATATAAAATCAAAAATTAATATGCAACAATCTATGGAATTTTTAACAGCGGAGGAATCTGCTCAAGTTGATGGGGCGCTCCTAACTTCCAAAGACAAGTTTTCAACGCGACTGGCCATTTATTCATTGAGGTGTCTGAAGCAAATAGCAGAAGAAACAGGTTTAGCTCCAGAAGAAATACCCTCAGAGCAAATAACTACTTGGATTCAAAAGGACGAGAATATTAAGGAACATTTAGATGTAGATGCTAACTTTGAGAGCTTTTTTACTAGGTTAGTCATCTCCTCGTTACGTCCTTTAAAAGAGGTTTCTCAAGAATTTGGTGTACCACTCCAAGATTTGACGGTGCAACAGGTGGTTAAATGGTATGAGAAAGAGGGGAGATGAGGAGATAGGGACCCACCCCTAACCCCTCCCAGGAGGGGAATTTGGGGAGATGGGGAGATGGGAGAAAATTTCAACTTTTTTCCCCTATTCTCTAACTGAATATCCTAACTTCTGATTCCTGTACGTGGCCAATCTGATGATTGCCCTACCTAAAGACCTGAGCCAAAAGCACATACCGCGTGCAAAGATATCAAAAGGGTTCTATATACTTACTGCTGCTTGCTAAAGCTTCAAAACATGGACTATCCAATACTTATATCTACAAAATGTCTATGTTTTTATGCCATTAATCTGTGTTATTATTACATATGTCTGCTAGGAGAAAAGAATTTTAGCAACAATTATGGAGTGTTTGGCACTCGACTTTTCGTGTTTGACGAAAACCCCCCTAGGGAATTCTAAACTCAATGTGTTTGAGCAGAACATTAACCTTCTTTGCCAGTAGACTTATGGACGAGTGAGCAGGAATTTCGCTCAACATCACCGATGAAGAGCGTGTTTAGGATTGTCTAGATTTTTAGAAGGTGTATAACAGGGAAACAATCTAAGATTTATCTGAATTTCTCCCCTGCTCCCCTACTCCCCTTGGCCGGAAATTCAGAGATTAAAAAAAATTTGCTTAGGGGGTTGACATTTCTGAAAAAGATATTTATAGTAATAAATGTCAGGAAAAAAAAGCACCTAACACCTGAAACGGTTAGAAAAAAATAAAATAATTAATATATCTAATTATTAGCTTTTCCTGGTGTCTATGACGTAGTGGACCCACTCCGATCCATCCCGAACTCGGAAGTTAAACGCTATGGTGGCGAAGATACTCG
>NZ_JAAHGK010000529.1:0-4880 GCF_010672505.1 Okeania sp. SIO2B9
TAGTTCCCCTTTTTGATATTCAACTCCTGAAATTTCTGGGTTCTGTATTTTCTGGGTGTCAAACTTGACCAATTCTATAGCTAAACTACTTACCGGGCTTAGTTTACACAGTCTATTCACCCAAGTTTCTACAGTCAAAACCCGATGCCTTAAACTTGGTGGCAGCCATCCTTTTTTTCGTTTGCGGTTGAAAAATCTGCACTTACGGTAGCGAGTTTTTCGGTAACGACGACCTCGGCGAAGAGTTCGTCGTCGCTCTAAAGCATTTTTGATTTGCTGGCCACGATGGACTAAAACCATTGCAAAGATAACTTCTTCACTTTGAGTTACTAAAGCAAAGCCTGTTTGTTTGGAACCAGGGTCAATTTTTAATTGCAAGCCTTGAAAATCAAGAGCTACCAATTTCTTCAGAATTATTGTGAAAGGGTAGCGCTTAAAAACTTTGGCTTTGCCTGCTTTTAACAATGACCTCGCCATGGCTGGTTTGCATGGTGCTAAGGGTTTTTTCTTGGCGTCAAGTACGAACACATAATTGGTTGAATTGGACATTGTTGCGTCCCTCCTACTCTCGTGTAAAGTTGGCCTCGCCCGGTTATTGAAGCTTTTTACGTTCGGCACACTAGCTTTTCAAATCTCTTTGCCTGTTTAATGCCGAACAATAGAGGTCGGAACTGGCGGAGCATTCCGACGTATTGTGACTAAAATAACGTTTACTTGAAGAAAGTGGGCTGGACTAACCATTTAAACACAAAATTTGCGTTTTGATTAGATTTGTGGTTAAGTCCAACGTTGAACAACTAGACGAATAGAGCCATCTTTGTTTTTTTGCTGTTCGGTAACTTGAAATCCTTGTTTAGTAGTTTCATTAACTACAGTGCTGTAAGCATAACTCTGAGTCACCATACTTATAAACCGATCGACAGACCATGCTTGTTGCCAAAATTGTAGATCCGCTACCAATTCATATTCATTGCCATTCCAAGCAAACCCCAGGTCATACCCATTATTCTGTTCTACAACTACTTCAGCAGTGCTAGTTTGTCCACGATAACCACGGACTTCTGTAGGACCAGATTTCCAGTCAATACCTAAATCTGTGAGAGCGGACTGCAAAGACTTCAAGTTACGAATTTGAGTTTTGATTTGACTAAAGTGTGACATAGTTTTTTTAAAAGAAATAAATGGAACTCAACAAAAAAAAAAGAATTTTACCAGTTGCAAAAAGAAGAAACTTGCGTTGTAGCAGTCTCAGACTGATGCTGCTGTTGAGCAAAGTATTCAGAAGTTGATTCTTGAGTGAGAATAATTCCTAATTCTTCTTCTATTGCCTTAGTTACTTCTGTACAGGATGTACCGACAATGCCAGTAACTTTTTCCTGTACTCGACCATCTGGATAAATGATGAACTCTAAAGTTTCCATGTTCATAGCTAAATATTATGAACAACAGTTGTAGGACTATATGCTGACACCAATTGTTTGAAAGTGATGTCTGCTGATATTGCTTCTGAGTTAAATGACTTTTTTTTAATCTAAATCAATTTTTACTAATTGATAGATTACGAGTCATTCCTTAACAAAAGTTAATATAATCTGAAGCAATAAATCAGTTATTTGTTAAGTTTGACGTATATTCCTCAAACCGTCAACATATTGGACCAAGTTATAGAAGTGACCTTGGTAGATAAGTAGTTGATAGGTAGTTATATAGAATTTAAACTTTTAAATTATTTTAATATTTAAGCTCAAGGTTATTGACAAATATCACCTAAGCTGTTATGTCTAGACATTCGATCCCTACTATCTTTACTGTTCTAATCAATATTTTTAGATTTGTGGGTCAATTATTGCTTTTCAAGTTGAAGAAGGAAGAAGAAAGAAGAAAGAAGAAAGAAGAAAGAAGAAAGGAAGAAAAAGGAAAAAATGGATGGGGAATCAAGCCACAACAAGTTTGTAAACACCGTATAGACGGTAGGGTATTAAACCCAAAATCAAAAGATAATTGGATAAATGTTCAAAATTATTGTGATGGTAAACTTAAGAATTTAAAGGCACAAAATAGAAGGAAAGAAGTTTTTTTGTGTTTTCTTAGTTGAGATAAATAGTTAAAATAAAATACAGATTATCATGTAGATTTAACTGACATAAATTACTGCATAAAAATTAATAATCAATCGTCATGAATTTCAAAATCAACTCTGTAATATATGGAATAGTTTTGATTTATTATCGCCTTGAGTCAAACTATTAATTATTTACTTTCATTCAATTATCAATAATTACCCTATTTTTTATATATTTTTTCACCAATAATCAAATTAAAAATATTATATATTAATATCTTTGGTTATAATTTTTCCCATTATTATAGTTAAACTAATTTGTCTCTTTTTTAATAGAGCGTTTCTCAAGTTATTGAGGTACAACTGTTTTTCTTCTTTTCCATTCCCTGTTTCCCGTAAGTAGGGGCGAACGGCCGTTTGCTTCGCATAACTATCGTTAACGCCCCTACTCCGTACTCCCTAAAACAGTTTTCCACAGTGATGCCCCATAACCGATAATAAAAGTCTGTCCAATTAAATTAAACGCTATGAACATAATGCAAAATACAAATTCAAAAAATCAAATTCATGTAGGTGTTTTAGGTTTCGGTGGCCTGGGTCAAGCTGCAGCTAGGGTACTTGCTCCCAAACAAGAAATGCTCTGGGTTGCTGCTGCTGACCAAAAAGGTTATGCCTACAATACTCAAGGATTAAATCCCGACCAATGTATGACCATGTACAATACTCAGGGGTCTTTAGGCCATTTAGAATCTGGTGGCGTTTTAAGTAATCAAAGTATTGAAGAACTAATCAAAGTTGCTGATACTGTAGATGGTTATTTTCTGGCCTTACCAAACTTACCTAATACTTTTATGGCAAATGTGGCAAAACAATTTATTGCTGCTGGTTGGCGGGGTGTATTGGTGGATGCCATTAAGCGTACCAGTGCTGTAGAGCAATTATTGGCCTTGAAAGATGAGCTAAGGGCTGCGGGTATTACTTATATGACTGGTTGTGGGGCAACTCCTGGTTTATTAACTGCAGCAGCGGCTATTGCAGCTCAGAGTTATGCTGAAATTCATAGTGTGAATATTACTTTTGGAGTGGGAATTGCGAATTGGGAGGCTTACCGTGCGACAATTCGTGAGGATATTGGCCATTTGCCGGGATATGATGTGGAACGGGCAAAGGCGATGACTGATGCTGAAGTTGAGGCTTTGTTGGAAGAGACTAATGGTCTGTTGAAACTGGAGAATATGGAACACGCTGACGATATTATGTTGGAGTTGGCGGGAATTTGCGATCGCGACCGGGTGAGTGTGGGAGGTATTGTTGATACTCGCAACCCGAAAAAGCCTTTGAGTACTAATGTTCAGGTGACTGGTCGTACTTTTGAGGGCAAAATTTCTACACATACTTTTACATTGGGAGATGAAACGAGTATGGCGGCTAATGTTTGTGGTCCTGCGTTTGGTTATTTGAAAGCTGGAGTAGATTTATATCGAAGAGGTATTTATGGTTTGTTTACTGCTGCGGAAGTTATGCCGAAGTTTGTGCGGTAGTGGTTTGTTTGTTGGATGGGTGAAGTGTTGATAGTGTGAGCGTCTCGCTCACCCATGAGACCTACGAGAGCGTCTCATTCAACCACGGGAGCAGGATGCTCCCACTGCTAAATTATGGGGGAAAATTCCCCCATCCTAATTTACTGTTAATCAACCGTGTACATTATTTATTGATTTACAACTGATATTCAATCAAAACTCAAACTATTGGTTGACAGTTAAACTGAAAGGTAGTAGGTTTATTGTTTCTTTCTTATCACTCACAGTGATAATGAGATTATATTTTTTACCAACATCATCCTTGTTAGGAGTACCAGAGAGTTTCCCTGTGTTGGAATCAAAAGTTGCCCAATCAGGTTTTTGATCGATCGCGAATTGTAGATTTTGACTTTTTAAGTTTCCGATCACAGGAGTAAAGCTATAAGTTGTCTGTTCATTGATACCCAATGGAACACTGATAATTACAGGAGTTAGACTGTCATCTTCTTTGTCATTGCCTACAGTAATACCAATATTAGATGTAGTAGCGATATTATTAGGTGTATCAGAGGGTTGTACTGGTATTGTTTTTTTAATACCAAATTCTAAACTTTCTAAAGTTGTAGGATCGCCACTATTTTTGGCTGTTAGGATTATTTTAGTATCTAAAGTCAGAGGTGTATTTGGTGGATTATTTCCAAAAAAGTTAATTAATGACCTAACGATTATCCCGCTACTTAAGAGGATTATTAATAAAATTATTAACGGTCTCATTAAGTTTTTCTTTGAGCGCTTTTTTACTCCTGATAATTCCTCCGAAAATACTGAATATTTCTGCCAATCATTAGATTCAACAAGCGCTGATAAACCACGCCACACTTTAGCATTTTTCAATGCTAATTCTGCTTTATTTTTTGTGACAACTACTAAAGCACCATCATGTTGTGGAAGATTGTGTTTTTTTAGCTCATCTATTAGCTCATTAACTCGCTGTTCACCTTTTGTAGCTATTTTATATTCTATCCTTGGGGGTAAGTTTTGAGATTTATCTTCCAGTTGAAAATCTTGAGCTAAAATCTCAGCTTGAAGAGCTTCTCGATTCACTATAAAACCTTTATTTGCATCCGACTTTACTGCATTGTTAATTTCCAGAGGAAATGAATAATCCTCCCCTAGAAGACTTTGTAACCCTCGAATTGCTAAAGCTTTCAATATCTGTGGAGGAGCAGGCCGCGCCCACGGCCTGCTCCTCCGAGGACGCTCCCGAGGCCGTGGTCCGCATGGGCGGCGCCGTGTAC
>NZ_JAAHGK010000053.1:0-12807 GCF_010672505.1 Okeania sp. SIO2B9
TGTAATTGAAAAAGTTACCCAACCATTGCCTGGCGATCGCTATCAAACTGCTCTAGAGCTAGCAGATGCTTTAAAAGATTGCCTTTGAAGCACATCATCAATATTGGAATATCTCAATCTCACTATGTATAAGGGTTTTTGAGTTATTGGTAGAGATATAGCGCTACGTACAAGTCAGAAGCAATCCCTGACGCTCGTTTGAGTATTTATAATTGCCCTAATCTATTTGTGTAGTGCTATATTACAAAAAAACTTCTGAAAAAAAACAAATGTATTTAGATGTTTACTCAATGAACCGACTCAGAGTTAAGCTCAAAGAATTGACTGAGTTTGTTTGGTAAGTTGACAAGCTAAAGTTGTACTCAACCACATGGTACGCGCTTAAAAGTGAGCAATTATGTTCATGGGATTGAAACTCCGCGGGATCTATCCGCGTGGATTTTTAAGAGTCACAAACTTGCCATACTAAAGTCACTTCAAATGTAACCCTTAATGACATAAGTAAGGATTCCTCTAGTTTGTCCGGGGTAAACCCATTCAGGTTGCTTTTTATTCCTCACATTATAGCAAAAATATTCAAAATTTGCAATGTGCATGATTAATGGTTAAAATCATTACCCTAGTTTCCATCCAGCCGTTGATAGCGTAGCTCAGACCTAGGAAGCAACTTACTAGTTTCCCACTTACCGAAAGTTTATGATGAACTTAACTTGAGATGAGTCGTTCTGACATTAAACAACTAGCAGATTTTTTTTCTAATAAATCCTAATAAACCTGTATTCAGTTATTTAGTTATTAGTTTTAAAATTGCTTTGGTATCAATTTAGTTTCCTGATTACAGCCTTAGAAACCAAAAAGTTTTGTTTTATTTTTGTTTGATTTTGTAGTGCGATCGCCTAATTATTCTATACTTTCAGTCTTATTGCCTAGATGTTGGGGCTAATCGACTACATTCTACCAATTTCTATCGCTTAAACTCCAGAATTATTCACCCTCATCAGTCTTATTTGATTAGGAAATTAGACTAATCTTCTTCCCACACCTCTACAACCAAAATTTCACCTATTGGATCTTGCATAGAAAAATCAAAGTCTTGAAGTTGCTTTTTCCAATAAGGCCACTTATCCCCAAAAAGTAGGGCTATTTTCCAGATACTATCTGTTGGCTTGATTATATTAGATTCTACGAGGGAATTCACCTGACGCTGAAATTTTTCCATCTGGTGTATAACCTTTTGGCTCATAATACCTCTTAATTTTTTTAAATTCTTCTAGAAATTAACTCCCCGATTCTCACTTTTACCGATTCGTGGATTTTTTGTGCTTTTGGGTAAGTTACTTTCTAGATTTATAGTTTAACATACCTACTTTTGACAAGGTATTATAAGTAAAACTAAATAATTAAAAATCAATAGTGAGATTTTTTTATTAGAGTCAGTTATTACAAGTTTTTATACTTGAAAAAAAGTAAGTAATATGATATTAACTATAACTTTTATTATTAGATTTTTTTATAAAATGTAACATAAAATTATATATATATTCAGATAAATTTAGCCATATATGCTATCTCCTTATCTCCCTATCAATCACCAAACATTAAAGAAGCAGTCAGCGGTCAGTAATCAGCAATCAAGCAGATTTTTTTTGAGACACCCTCGTTTGCGGATGATTGCGGAACGGAAAGGAGATTTCAATTCCTCTGAAGGCCATTAGACTTATCGGAAGCCGGGGATTTTTACCCAGAGCTACTAAAAGCTGAAGCGTTTCAGCGCTAAAAGCTGATAGTTAGTTCAGTATTTTCAAGCATCAGGCTTCAACGATCGGCACTGAAGTCCGCAATTCCTCTGATAAGAGGCTAGCGTAGTTCTGACCTTAGAAGGCTAACTGTTAGCGTAGCTCCAAGCACAGGAGGCTAACTGAAATGACGTCATTGCATCTGTATACAATGAGACAAATTAGCTTACTTATAGCGGTTTTCACAAAGGTAGACTACAGAAAAATATAAGTATGTTTGAAGTTTGATAAGTTACAAACTTGATAGCTGTATTCTCTGTTAATGAAAACCGCTATAAATTAGACATCTCCAATAATAAAAACAGGACTTATATCATGTCCGGTAGCATCGGTCTTGTATAGCAAAGGTAAGGAAGAAGGAAGAAGGAAGAAGGAAGAGGGAAGAAGGCTACCCTCGCAAGAAAAAACCATCATTTCCTGTAGATATTCACCCTTGGGTTTACACAAACGATATAAACGGACATGATATTACGCACGCATACAAAAATATACACCATTTGTAGGGGTCAACGGCCGTTAACCCCTACTATCTGTAGTGGTTATGGGTAAGTCCGGAAAAAATAAAATCAATCATTCCACTGTTATTCATCAATTCTTTCTGCCTGCTCCCTGCTCCCTGCTACCTACTCCCTACTCCCTCTTTTGCTGGAGATGTCTATTGTCCATTCAATGCCATCATGCGATCGTAAACATGACGAGACAGTTTGGGGAATATTTCCTCATCTCTGGCATAAGCAATATCTTCTGCAAAGATCGCCAGAATATAAATAGCCTTATCATCCAAAGTTCTCACAAATGCTACATCCATACGATGTTTGCTAGTGAAACCAACTTTAGAACCGAAATAAATTTTGCTAGGTAAAGATTCTCCGAGAAAACCTTTGATTCCATTGTAGGGGTCATTTTGCCATGCTTCGGGTCTTAAATCTCTGGTTAACAAATAAGCCATTCTTGTACTATATTGCCGTGAAACTGCCTGCCTGGTATATATTTCATAGATTAGTCTTGCTGCATGATCGGTTGAAATCAAATTTCTGAGAAACTTACCATCTTTCTTCCTGAGTTGGCGATCGCGACCGACTGGACCTTCTTGACTAGGAGAATATCGAGGATAATTTTTTGTACTAACTATTAAATTTTTATAACCTGCTTTATGAAAAAAATTGTTAACGGATTTTCTTTTGTCTAACCACTTTTCTAAATCTTTCCCTTCTAATTTACTCCCCGATTTAGTATCAGTAATTGCATCTAAAATTTTACTAGCAGAATCGTTATGAGATTTCTGCATCATTGCTCTCAAGTCTTCATGAAACTTAGATTCATCTTCAATTAAACCTTTTTTTACTGCCCCATAAAATGCAGCCATCCAAAATAATTTAGATACACTAGCAGGATACCTCACTTCTTGGCTTTGATATCCAGCAAATGTATGAACATCTTGGCTTCTAACATCTATTAAACTAATAGATAAAGGTTCTGTTGGTAGCCCTTTTTCTTCAGAAATTTTAACCAATTCATCAACTATTTCCTGTAGTTGAGGATTATAACGTAGAGGGGGTTGTCTACGAACATTGTAGGCAAATCCTAAGTCTTCTGGAGTTTGTTGAGGAACTGGGCGTACATAGGGTGGTACGAGAGTAGGTGATACTGAAGTTTGAGGAGTAGGTTGAGGGGTCTGTGAAGCTGTGCGACCTCTGAAAGGTAGGGTAATAACCCAGCTCGCGGTCATTAATATGGCGACTAATATGAGGATATTTTTATATTTTAACTGGGGTAATATTAGTTTTGTATTTTTAGTTTTAACTAGCCGACGTATTTTTACTGGACGTCGCTTGGCTACCCGATATGGTGGACGGACTCGATGAAATGTTTGGGGTGGTAACTTTTCTGCGTGCATTTGAATAATAAGAAATATAAGTAGTGGACTGAGACAGCTAAAATGGTGCCTGGCGACGGATTGTTAAATACTTTTCACAGCTTAATATTTTAGCCGTAATGGCGGACTCTATAATAATGAACTATTTTAGCTGTGTCATGGCAGTAGTAATAATTTTATTGGTTTTCAGGACTTTACTATAAATAGTGCTAAATTTTCAACTATGGCTGGGAAATTAATTTCAAGGCCATTAGTTATGATGGGGAAACAAGACAGTAAATTAGATTAATTTAATACCTGTTTTCGCAGGATTATTGACCAATCTGGCATTAATTTGATACTTGAAATTCAGGATGATTAAGGATACTGAAAAATTTTAAAATTTAGATTTTTTAGCATTAGCAAATGCCGCTGTTGCTGAAGATAATTTTATGAACCGCCAATGTCAAGGTTTGTAACTTATCCCTTGGGAATTATTTACAGAAAATGACATTTCAAATCCATCTACCCATTCTTGTCCTAGATAAAATTTTCCGTTTTCTGTAAAGTATGCGTATAATCGAGTAATCTGATGATTTTTTTCCCCTAGTTATTCTAAAATTGCTGCTTCTCTTTGAAATCTGTCTTGTACGATTTGATAAATTTGAGGATTATTTACTATGGGTTTAAGTTGTTTAATCACGCATAGACGACCGGAGGGTATTTGAGTATCTTGGGCAATAAATGTTTCGCCAAATCCTCCACTTGCTAACGTTTTGATAATGCGATAACGGTTATTTAAAATCGTTTTTTCCATATACCCGTAATATTTGGGTTGTGAATAAAATATTTTTGAATTAGGGAACAGGAATAATAATTTCAGAGTTTTTATGTATTTTTAAAGATATTAAATTCAGAACTTACAGATGAGGTACGAAAAACTAGAATTTCAGATTGCTTTCCGTTCCGGAATACTCCGCAAATCCTATCAGTCGCAATGACAAAAATAGATTGTACTGCGTAAGCCCTAAAATTAAAAGAATCTGAAACTATGGCCATTCATTGATTGATACCTTCTTTGCCTAAAAAATCTTTCCTGTCTAAATTTGAGTCTATTCAATTGCACTATTTTGTATAGTAAAATTTATCAAAAATCATGCTACCCTGAGAAGGTCATCATTTCAATTATCAGTTATCAGTTATACAAATTCCCATGCATTAATGCTTAACTTAGGTAACACTTCAGTTATTAAGTAATTAAAAAGGGCGCATGGAACCTTTTTGGTAATTAGCAGCCAAGTTAATATTAATTATTATTATACTTACTTCTCCCTCACTCCTCTACTCCCCTACTCAATAAAATGGGGTGCATCTCATATTTGCAAAATACTTTTTTCCTATATATTCCCTATTCCCTATTGCCTGTTGCCTAAAAGCAATAAAATTTTGGCTTTATTCAAAATTGAGATTTACCCATAAAATGTAGAGTAGAAAGGTTTTTGAGAAATGGTATTATCAGTACCGACCGCTGAAACCAGAGCCTTGAAATGAGGTTTAAGACCTTATTTTTTGTCAAAATAACAGAGATTAGTAAACAATCAAATTAAGTAAATAAATAGTATTTATAAATATGAAATTTAAGTATAGCAAAATTTTTAATAATTGACATAAGTCCTACTACCAAAACTATTCAGAAAATGGAAAGATTTTGCCAGGTTTTTATGAGTAGTTGACAATTATATATTAAATTTGTTTTAATAAAAAAAGTATACATTTAATTATTAAGAATTCTTTATATGCCTCAAGCAAATTACTCCATAAATCTAAGATAACCTGGTTGGTCTAGATGCTGGTGTCAAATACCAAGAGACAAACTCTAGACCAACCTTTGGAGGTTATAATGGATTCCATCATGTCGAAATCTGGGTCTGTAACGCTTATCAAGCAGCATTTTATTACTAAACACACATGGGTTTCCAACCAATTGCCTATAAGGGTTTGGAAACTGGCGATCGTGAATACACTTCCCACGTTTTGCATGCAGGTCAAGTCACCCTTGTTCTTACATCTCCGTTAAACCCAGGAGAGACAAAAATCAATCAGTTTTTAACCCAATATGGCGATGCAGTTTATGATGTAGCTTTTAGTGTAGAAAATGCTCAAGCAACTTATGAATATGCAATTTCACAAGGAGCAAAGAGTGTTTCTCTGCCTAGAGCTTTCAAAGATGAGGAAGCTATCGGTTTCTGTAGATGTTATGCAGGAGTTAGATATAGTCATTGATTTCGATGAAAAAGGTTACATTCTGCAAATTTCTACTCGCCCGTTGCAAGCTCGTCCTACTTTATTTTTTGAGTTTATGCAACGCAACAATTATAATGGCTTTGGTGCAGGTAACTTTAAGTCTTTGTTTGGGGCAATTGAAGCACAACACAAATTACGTGGAACACTATTTATGATTTGATTTAGTATTAGTTAAAGGCAACAGCTCATCTGGCAATAGGGAAGGCATATGATGGAGACGGACAGTCTGAAAACACTTAAGGTGTTTTTAGTAGTCAGGAGCAATCAAATCTATTCTTTTAGTCAAATAGATCTTATAGATCTTAAAATAATTTAATAGCATAGCTTTGCTGTATTTATAACATTCTTTTTTCAAGCTGGTATTAGTTAAAGAAATATTATGTGTAAAATTTTTCAATCACTCTTAATTATTAATAAAATTCTTAATTTCACCCTTGGTATCAGAACTAATTCTAATCAGAAGAGGAAAGTTATGGCCAACAAGTAAACTCAGGTTTTTTCTCAATGCGTCAAGTTGTAGAAGCTAGCTGAGAAAATTTCTAATTTATTGAATTGATTAATACTAATATGGCCACTTTTAACCAAGGACAACAAAAATAATAGTTTTTTTTCTTAAGCACCCCAAGCATAATTAATGCTTCATCCAACCAGCAATCAGAACTCATATTCAACGTCTCTTCTCTTCTGACCCAATTTCATGTTTAATAATGTATAGCATATTGGTAGCTAATTTAGTACAGCTTAATCTTAATCCTAGTTAAGCAATTCGCTGAACATCTAAGAACTATGTACTTCATTAAGTCCAAACTGCTATGAATTTTAGATCATTTGAAAATAAAATATAGTAGCTAGCCAGGGAAATAGAAATGAATTTATGTATTGACCAAAGAAGAGGCGACTTTAACCTGAGGTTTTCTCATCTATTTTGGGCAATTGTAAAATATGCTCATGTTAAGTCAATTTAGTCAGTTGATTTAAACTGGCGTAAGTCTTTGATTATTGGCAAAATTCATTCTTATACTACCTTAATTTATGGATATTTATCCTTAATTTTTTGTGATTTAAAAATGAATTTTCTGCAAAAAAATAACAATTAATTAGTTAATTTTCATGTTAGAAGCTTGTATATTTTCAACCATATTATGTGGATTTTTCGGCATCATTTTTAAGAAAAATCTGGTGATGAAAATCATATCAATGGATATTATGAGTACGGGAGTTATTGCCTATTATGTGCTAATAGCATCCCTAGATGGTTTGTTTACACCAATTGCCGACGAAACCAAAAATGTTGCTTATTCCGACCCCGTTCCCCAGGCAGTTATCTTAACAGCAATTGTAATTGGTTTTTCAATTCAAGCTTTGATGTTGGTGGGTGTGATGAAGTTGGCAAAAGATAATCCCACTTTGGAAACTAGCGCAATCGAAGAAAATAACACACCATCATGACCAAAAAATTAGGTCTCAAGTCTCCCCTTTTCAAGGATGAAAAGCGGTCGATCTTCGGAGCTTCCCGGAGGGTGGGATGGCGAGGAGACCTCGCCATATCCATAAGACTAAGAGCAAAGTAAACTTCAGTATTTTGGTGCCTCATACTTTATACCAATTCACTCAAAAAATGTCACAAATAGTTGCTAACTGATGAAGTCAAATAATAAACTGAAATTACTGTAGAGTAGAGTTTTTAAGTTCCATTAATATCACTTCTGACTTCTGATTTTTAACTTCTGACTTTAGTGAAACGGTATTAGCGGTCGGTACTGATAACTGATAACTGATAACTGATAACTGAAATGACCAATATTACGATCGCCTGGATGGCATTACCATTTTTTCTTGGGTTTGTGATTTATTTACTACCCAAACTAGACCGCTTTCTCGCACTGGGAGTAGCATTACTTTCGCTTAACTATGCCTTAGCGATATTTTCAACCCAATCACTTTTAAATATACAGTTACTAGATAATTTTGGTGTAACTTTAACCATCGACCAACTAAGTGCCTTTTTTATCGTCACTAATGCGATAGTTACAACCGCAGTTATTATTTACACTTGGAGTAGCGAAAAAACTGCTTTTTTCTATATGCAAGTAGTGATTCTGCATGGTAGTGTCAACTCTGCCTTTATATGTGCAGATTTTATTAGTTTGTATGTAGCATTAGAGGTAATTAGTATTGCTGCCTTTCTTCTCATTACCTATCCGCGTACAGATAGATCGATTTGGGTAGGATTGCGCTATCTGTTTATCAGTAATACGGCAATGCTGTTTTATCTGGTAGGAGCAGTACTGGTATATAAGGCACATAATTCCTTTAGTTTTGCTGGTTTGCGCGGTTCGCCTCCTGAAGCAGTTGCTCTAATATTTCTAGGATTATTAGTTAAGGGGGGTATCTTTGTCTCAGGATTTTGGTTGCCTTTAACCCACTCCGAATCACAGAGTCAAGTATCAGCAATGTTATCAGGAGTTGTGGTCAAATCTGGTGTGTTTCCCTTAGTGCGTTGTGCCCTACTGTTAGAGGAGATCGATCCAATAGTGAGAATTTTTGGTGTGACGACAGCTTTGTTAGGAGTAGGTTATGCCATTGTGGAAAAAGATACCAAGCGTACCCTAGCATTTAGTACCATTTCTCAATTGGGTTTTATCATGGCGGCACCAGAAGTAGGAGGATTTTATGCCTTGACTCACGGATTGGTGAAATCAGCACTTTTTCTCATCTCAGGTATTTTACCCAGTCGTAATTTTCAGGAGTTGCGAGACAAACCGCTCAATAACTCAATGTGGATAGCTTTAGCGATCGCCAGTTTTTCAATTTCTGGTTTTCCCCTATTGTCTGGTTTTGGAGCTAAGATATTGACCTCCAAAAATTTATTACCTTGGCAGGTTGTGGCAATGAATGTTGCTACAGTAGGAACGACAATTGTATTTGCCAAATTTATCTTTCTCCCCCATCAAAAGAGCGAAGAAAAAGGAAAAGCAACATCTGGGTTTTGGTGGGCGATGGTAATTTTACTCGGCGGATTGATTGTAGCAAATGCTGTTTATTACCAAGCTTATAGCTTAAATAATATACTGAAACCCCTAATAACTATTAGTATTGGCTGGTTGGCATATATTTTGATTTTTAGGAAATTAATTCTGAAATTCCCTCGTGGAGTTGAGAAATTCGATCATTTGATTGGGGTAATGAGTCTAATGTTGATTATAATTTTCTGGATGGTACAGATATGACCAATATTACTATCCTCTGGATGGCATTACCCTTTTTTACTGGTTTCGTTATCTATCTATTACCCAAACTAGAGCGCTTTCTCGCTCTAGGGATAGCATTGGTTTCGACTAACTATGCCTTGGCGATATTTGTAAATTCGTCTCCTTTGAAGATACAGTTACTAGATAGTTTCGGTGTAACTTTAATCATCGATCAACTGAGTGGCTTTTTTATCGTTACTAATGCTCTAGTAACACTCGCAGTTATTTTTTACTGTTGGAGTAGCGAAAGAACTGCTTTTTTCTATATGCAAATAGTGATTCTGCATGGTAGCGTTAATGCTACTTTTATCTGTGCAGACTTCATGAGCGTATATGTAGCACTAGAGGTAATCGGTATTGCTGCGTTCCTCCTGGTAGCTTATCCGCGTACGGATAGAGCGATTTGGGTAGGATTGCGCTATCTGTTTGTCAGTAATACGGCAATGCTGTTTTATCTGGTGGGAGCAGTAATCGTGTATAAGGCACATCATTCCTTTTATTTTGCTGGTTTGCGTGGTTCGCCTCCCGAAGCGATCGCCCTCATATTTTTGGGATTATTGTCCAAGGGTGGTATCTTTGTCTCAGGGTTATGGTTGCCTTTAACCCACTCCGAATCACAGAGTCCTGTATCAGCAATGTTGTCAGGAGTTGTGGTCAAAGCTGGAGTCTTTCCTCTAGTACGTTGTGCGCTAATGTTAGAGGAAATCGATCCGATCGTGAGATTTTTTGGTGTTAGTACAGCACTTTTAGGTGTGGGTTATGCTGTATTTGAAAAAGATACTAAACGGATGCTGGCATTTCATACCATTTCTCAGTTAGGTTTTGTACTTGCTGCGCCAGTAGTAGCTGGTTTCTATGCTTTGACCCATGGTTTAGTTAAATCTGCTCTGTTTTTAATTGCAGGGATTTTACCAAGCCGTAATTTTAAAGAATTGCATTATAAACCCATTGATAATCAGATTTGGGTGGCTTTAGTTATCGCTAGTTTTTCGATCTCTGGTTTCCCACTATTGTCTGGTTTTGGGGCAAAAGTGTTAACCTCTAAAAATCTATTACCCTGGCAGGTTGTTGGGATGAACATTGCCGCAGTGGGAACAGCCATTTCTTTTGCGAAATTCATTTTTCTTCCTCACCAGAAAAACGAGGAAAAAATCAAAGTAAAATTTGGTTTTTGGTGGGCAATGATAGTCTTACTCGGCGGATTAATTGTGGCAAATGCTGTTTATTATGAAGCTTACACCCTCAAGAATATAATCAAACCACTGGTAAGTATAGCTATTGGTTGGCTAGCATATCTATTGATTTTTAAGAAGTTGGCGATTAAATTCCCCCGTGTGGTCGAAGAATTCGACCATCTGATTGGATTTATGAGCTTCATGTTAATTTTACTTTTCTGGATAGTATGGACGCAATCGGGTTTTTCAATATAGTATTACGACTGACAATATGGTTTTTACTAACCGCCGACTTAAGTCCGGCAAATATTATTATTGGTGTCAGTATCGCCTTTTTATTACCTCGTAGTCGTAAATCATTAGGCGCTCTAAAAGATTGGTTAGACGTGTTATGGGAAATTGTGGTCGCAATTCCCCAGGCCTATATAGAAGCAATACAAATTATGCTTCGCCCCCATAATGATGAAGTATTGGTTTGCGAAAAAGTTAAACCAAAACGAACACCAGGATTGATATTTCTGGATATATTTTTGATTACTTTTACCCCTAAAAGCATTGTTTTGAAATACCATGAACAAGGGTGGTATGAAGTACACGTAGTGCGACGGATGAAAAACAAATGAACTATATTTTGATTGCTATGATTTTAGCTTTGCTCATACCCATTTATGAAGCTTGGCAGGATAATAATATTTGGCAGAAAATACTAGCCTTTGCTAGTATTGCCACCAAAACTTCGATTATGATGTTGGTGGTATCCGTTTTGCGAGATGATTGGTCAATTGGAGTAGTTGCAGTTATTATTCTGAGTGTGGGTAATGCGGGATTAATGCTACTGGCAAATTTAATCAAAAGGTTAAACGAAATATGATTTACATTTTAATTGACATTTTAAGCTATAGCTTGATAGTTATTGGAATTATTTTGTGGTTTTGGGGAACACTCCCCCTACTCGGACATAGATCGGTTTTATTTAAACTCCATAGTCTTTCGGTAGCTGATACCCTTGGATCGATGAGTATTGTTGTCGGTTTACTACTGAAAATTCCTTTTGAATGGCCGTTATTGCTCCTAGCACTGATTACTTTGGCAATTTGGAATACGGTTTTGGGGTATGTTTTAGCATATTGCTCTAGTAGTGGAGAAAAAAATGATTGATAGTTATATTTATGTGATCATTGCCCTGCTACCCTTAGCAGCTTTTATACTGTTATTTCAAGTTAATCCTTATGATGCTTTGATTATCCGAGCTATTTTAGGAGCAGTAGCAGCTTTGGTATATGCAGTTTTAGGAGCTGCGGATGTAGCTTTAACTGAAGCTTTAGTAGGTACAATGTTAGCTATTACTCTTTATGTTGTGGCAGTTCGTTCCTCTTTAGTCATGCGTCTGGGAATAGTTAAAGGGGTAGAGGTAGAAGCAGACAGTGATTTTACCAAATTAATATCTAAGATCAGACAAACCATTAATAAATATCATTTGCGTCTTGAATTAGTTGAATATCCCAACAAACAAGCTTTAGAATGGGCATTGATAGGTAAAGAGGTTCACGCTATCTGTAGTAAATCAGAAACATCAAAACCAGGCAGCGAACCCACTTATCAAACTAGCATTAGAGTGCATCGTCTTTTTGAGATTATGGAAACCGAACTAACTTCAGCAAAAACAATTGTGACATACATTACTGTACCAAACTTGGAGGGCAAACATTAATGAAATGGATTTATATTATAGCTGGAATAGCATTGTTAGTCAAAGTGCTAATTATGCCCAACCCACAAGCAGAATGGGAGGAAATTTCTATTGTGAGAGCGATCGTAGATGATAGTGGAGTACCAAATGCAGTTTCTGGCATCATTTTTAGAAATCGACTCTACGACACAATTTTTGAAGTGGTGGTATTTACGATCGCTATTTTGGGCGTGAATTTTCTCCTCGCAAATGAAAAACCCACCGAAAAAGTTTATCAATTTAGCGATCAACCTTCAATTGTGCTAGCGCGTTTGGGAGCTACTATTACGGCGTTGGTGAGTATTGAGCTAGCAATTAGGGGACATCTAAGTCCAGGTGGTGGGTTTGCGGCAGGGGTTGCTGGAGGAACTGCTATTGGTTTGATTGCCATTACTTCATCATCTGAGAAGATGGAGAAAATCTATAAAACATGGAATGCTGCTACTTGGGAAAAGGTTTCGGTTTTAATATTCATTGTATTGGCAGCTATAACTCTGATGGGATTGGAATTACCTAAAGGAGAGTTAGGTACTCTTGTTAGTGGGGGAATTTTGCCGATACTTAATATTTTAGTGGCAATAAAAGTGGCATTGGGTTCCTGGGCAGTTATTTTACTGTTTATTCGTTATCGAGGGTTGTTGTGAGAGTAGGGAGATGGGGAGATGGGGAGATGGGGAGATGGCGGGATTGGATATTG
>NZ_JAAHGK010000530.1:0-4877 GCF_010672505.1 Okeania sp. SIO2B9
TTAAATGGTATCAAAGCTATTTATTCTAACTCCTAACTCCTGACTCGGTGACTTCCCCTCCTGGGAGGGGTTAGGGGTGGGTTGACTCCTAAGAAATAACCTATTTATTTGTAGCAAATATTTATCACGCTTGGTATAACAGGTAAAAGTAAAAATGCTTTTAGACTATCAGAGTTCTCATAGAGGTGATACTTAAGAATAAACTACTATATCTTTCAAATACCTAACTTATATTCTCTGAAGTTTTCATAAGGATTGCCATTTACTCTTAAAACAGCTATAGGTTGGTTATTTTCATTTTTAACAATATAGTACCATTGGAATTCTGTGCGGTCATTGATTACTTTTAACAGTTCTGGCTTTCCTTGAAAAGCTGATGGAATCGCTTTTTCGTATTCTTTGGCCACAAATAAACATTCTAATTTTCTTTTGTCTTTTTCATGATAAATTGTCTGTGATGAATACCTCCAAATAATTGTATCATCTGTTTTATCTGACAGATATAAAGTCATCCTATTGACAAATGATAATTTCTGTACATTTTTAATTAAATTATTGAGGGTTTTTGGCACATTATTTTTAGGGGAAGCTATGATTTGACTGATTTGTTGTACAAATTTAGTTTGTAAATTTTGTATTTGTTCAGCAGCTATTCTTTTAAATACTTGAGTAAAGCAACTAATGCTTTGGTGCAATTGCTCGGGTCTACTTCCGATCCTAATATTCGTAGGGAAGCAGCAGAAAGTTTAGGGAAAATTAGCATGGGCAATGAGAAAGTAATTAATGCTTTCCTGTAATTGTTGGAGTCTACTTCTAATCATCATGCTCGTAGGGAAGCAGCAAAACTCTTAGGGAAAATTGACCCTGGCAATAAGAAGGCGATTAATGCTTTGCTACAGTTGTTGGTGTCTACTACAGAAAATTCTACTCCCAGGGAAGCAGTAGAACTCTTAGAGAAAAAGGGATAATTTTTCGGTGGTGGTGCATTTTCATTGGTTGTACATTGTCATTATTTTTGTTACAAGAACAGTGGGAGCATCTTGCTCCCATGCCAGACATCTATTGTTCTTTTAACCATTACGCGACCAAGATTACCCATTCATTTTTCTACCTTTTTCCCCTATTGTATTTCTGAATCTCCGGAGTTATGAGATCAACTCCGGTAGCATCCGTATTGTAAAGGTAAGGAAGAAGGAAGATGGAAAAAGGCTTTATTTATCTAGAACAGAAGACTTAAAAGTCTGAAAAAACTGAAATTTTCTGTAAATATTCACGCTTGGGTTTACATAAATGATACCAGCGGACATGATATGACTCGGTCTTCCTGACTTCAGCAGCTAAAAGCACATACTGCGTGCAAAGATACCAAATGGATTCTATATTATGATGGGTGGAGTAATTCATTAAGTTTTCAGGCATTGCTGAGGGGCGGGATGAATATAAGTGGGGTGGGTATCATGCCTGCGGTGAAAATATCAGGAACGGGCAAGATGCCCATTCCACAAAACTATTAAAATCATCCCGTATTTATGCAACGCCAGTTTTCAAAATAGAGTTAATCACGATAAATACTGTGTATACTTCAAAACTCTTTGTTATTCATTCAATTTCTTTAATTACGCGACAGGGGTTCCCCACTGCAACAACATTTTCAGGAATATCTTTCGTTACCACGCTTCCCGCCCCAATAACTGTATTTTTTCCAACCTTTAAACCAGGAAGAATGATACAACCCCCTCCTATCCAAACATTATCCCCTATTTCAATAGGATAAGCCATTTCTTTACCTGCAATTCTTTCTGTCACATTTATTGGATGAGTAGCAGTATAAATTTGTACATTAGGACTTAACTTTACATTACTACCAATTTTCACAATATTGCAGTCAAGAATAACACAACCAAAGTTGGCATAAAAATTATCTCCAATTTGGATATTATACCCGTAGTCACATTTAAAAGGAGATTCTATCCAACAATCTCGATCGGTTTGGAATAAATCTCTGATAATTTTGACCCTTTCTTCTTGACTGCCATCTGGAATATTATTCAATTTTTGACATAAACTTTTAGCTCTTTGTCTATCTTTTAGTAAGTCTTTATCAAAGCCATTATAATATTGCCCGTTTAGCATCTTTTGCTTTTCTGTAATTTGATTTTGGTTTGACTCCATAACAGAAATTAATACTTAGGATTGAACAAGGAAGATGGAAGATGGAAGATGGAAGATGGAAAAAGTTGATGGGGACTCCAACCCAAACTAATTGTAAACACCGCGAGTGGCGGCGGGGTATTAAACCCAAAAGATAAAAATAAAAAGGGTTTAGTAAATTTTTTATCTGAATTATCGTTATTAGGATCAGGACTTACGCAAATTGACTTTTAAACCACCATTTGTAGGGGCGAATGATATTCACCCTCGCTATATGTAGAGTCTCTGCGTAAGTCCTGAGGATGTAATTTACAGCATATTTCATATTAGTGAGGTACACCAGTCGCGGGCAAGATGCCCGCACTACAAAGACTTTACCATTTATATTTGTACCTCATCTACCTGCAATCTGCTGTAATTATATTAACTAGACTTGAAAGCAAGGTAAGGTATATAAAGAAAATTTTACAGAAAAAAAAATCATGGTCTCATCATTACCACTACATTTTCAACTCAAAGGAGAAGGTTTTCCCATTCTTTGCCTCCACGGACATCCAGGTTCAGGCCAATGTATGTCTGTCTTTACCAACTCCCTCTGCCAAAACTTTCAAACTATTGCTCCTGACTTAAGAGGTTATGGCAAAAGTTATACGAAAAAAGACTTTGAGATTACTCAACATTTAGTAGATTTAGAAATACTGCTAGACCAACTTCAAATCCCCAAATATTTTATATTAGGATGGTCGTTAGGTGGAATTATAGCAATGGAGTTAGCTCTAAAAAACCCAGAGAAAGTTGCAGGTCTGATTTTAATAGGTACCGCAGCACGACCTAGAGGTAATCATCCACCTATTACTTGGCAGGATAATCTTTATACTGGTTTAGCGGGGATCATAAATTGGTTGATGCCTGGATGGCAATGGAATATTGATACTTTTGGCAAGCGATCACTATTTAGATATCTCATTCAACAACACACTCCTGCCAGCTATAAATATTTAGCAAAAGAAGCCGTTTCTGCCTATTTACAAACTTCTAAATTTGCCACTAGAGCATTAAATCAAGCTTTAAGAAGTGACTATAACAGATTGAGCGCTCTGCCACAAATTCAATGTCCTTGCTTAGTATTATCTCATCCATCATCCTTATAAAAAGACTTTAAATAAATTTTTACTTCTGTGCCATAGTCAAGTAAGTTTAATTTTAGCGATCGCTCGCCTTTATTTTAACTAGCTATCAGCTTTTAGCATTCAGGATAAAAATCAACCTACAAAATTATTCTACTGCTGCAAAGTAGCTGCAACTTCTGGCAAAGACAACAACTTTTCATACAAAACATTAGCAAAAAATTCATTGCCAAATACAGAATAATGCCCATCACCTCCCAAGAATACTATTTCTACTTTGTCATTAGACATTATGTTTCTAAATTCAGCAATTAGATAGATATAAATTATGTTGCGTTTCTCTAACTCTACTTGTAGATATTGTCGCCAAAAATTAGATTCATTTCCATAATAGTCAGAACGAGTAGGTAAATAAACCACTACCAATTTACTATTTTTATCTCTATTTATTTCTGCCAAATCCTCAAATATTTTCATGGCTATAGCAGGAGTTTTTGTAACATATTGATTATCAGTTTCCAACTTTCTCGGAAACAATGTTTGCCAGAGACCTAAAAATCTTAACTCTTGAATATATCTGCTGCCTTCTCTAATTTTTGGAAATAAAAAAGCACCTCTAGGCACAGGAAAATTATGATTAACTAACTCCCCATTTTCTAAATACAGTAATGGTTTTCCATAACCAAAAAACTTTGCACTTTGCATCCGTAAAAAATCATCAGTAATAAAAGCAAATATCTGAATGTTATGCTCAAACTTAGTACCATCACGTTTGTACCATAAATAAACTTGGTCAACACCATTTAAAGTGTGTCAGTCTACTAGGAGGAATTACTACCTTAAATTAGTTTTTGAAAATAAAAATTAATTACTGAAATAAAATCTGGTTATACAGCGATCACGCAACTACATTATCAAATATTCTTTCTCTTCAGACTATTAACTCTTCATTTAAAGACATTTGGTTGAGAAGATAAGCTCTGCCTATAATTGATAAATATTTTTTATATAAAAACTATCTTGTAATCTGTTTTGATTATGTGTATATTAAAAGTATGAAGTAAAGCAGAGCAAAAGATATGTTTAGTAGCAGTTCAAAAAAGTCAACGATAACAACATTTACACGGACATATTCAGCCACGAATTTACAAGATATAGACAGTGCTAAATCTCCAATTGCTTGGCAAATATATGAAGAGTTTTTAGGCAGCATAGCTAATCAGCAGAAACATCAAATAGCTTCTATGTTTAATGATTACTGTAGACAAAATCCTCATGCTATTGAGTGCAGCATTTACTCATCATAATTCTCTTGGTTTTAACTATATATCATCATTACAATTAATTCAAAATAATAGGAGTAAAAAAATGCAAACTACTACTAATAATTGTCCCCAAAACCCCATTGATGTTTTGCTACAAACTTGCCGTAATTTTATAGAAAATATAGATATTAATAATCCTGAATTTGCCAGAAAATTATGTCAATTGATTCCGGCTCAATGCCCATTTGCCAGAGATATTAAATTCTTTGGTCGTACAGTTTTGCATATTCCACCTCTATGTAAACTAAATCCTTTTTACTATGAACTAATTAGT
>NZ_JAAHGK010000531.1:0-4851 GCF_010672505.1 Okeania sp. SIO2B9
ACTATAAAAGCTGGCTGAAACAGTCTATATTCATTAAAACCCCCTCATGAGAGCTGACAGCTCACAGCTAATAGCTGTTTGCGCAGCATTCCGCAGGAAATGCTTACATTTTGTAATAACTTTAAATGAATTTTTATGATTAATTATCTGAAAGGGAAAGTGGCTGATGTTCAAAAAGGTAGTGGTATTCGTGTGACTCTAATTTTAGAAGTTAATCAAGTAGGTTATGAGCTACAAATTCTGCCAAGGTTAACTCAAAATTTACAGCAAGGAGAAGAAATAAAAGTTTTTACTCACCAACAAATACGAGAAGACCAAATGTTATTGTACGGTTTTGGTACTTCTGCAGAAAGAGATTTATTTCGCCAGTTAGTAAGTGTGAGTGGTATTGGGACACAATTAGCGATCGCTTTGTTAAATACTTTAGAATTACCAGATTTAGTCCAAGCTATTGTTGGGGGAAATACTCGTGTCTTAGCCAAAACTCCAGGAGTAGGCCCGAAAACTGCAGAACGTATTGCTTTAGAATTAAAAAATAAATTGGCCGAGTGGCGACATGATGCTGGCTTAACTACATCAGTACCTGTGGGAGTTTTGCCCGCTATTCAAGAGGAAGTAGAAATGACTTTGTTAGCTTTGGGATATACAGGTCAAGAGGTAATACAGGCATTGCAAGCTGTTAGTCAAGATGCTAAAATGTCCAAAAATACAAATGCAGAAGATTGGATTAGGGAAGCTATTAGTTGGTTGAGTCGATTTACTCAGCTTTGAAAAAGTTACAGTTCAACAATTTGGTAGTGGTGCTAATGGTAGAGAGTGTGTGGGGACTAACCCCTAACCCCTTCCAGGAAGGGAGTGTGGGGGAGTGTGGGAAGAAATTAAAAAATATGTATCTTTAACCATTATGGGAGTAGGACAACCTATTTTTTGATCACGGTGGGACTATTAAACCAAATTTAAAAAAAATATTAAATGAACATACTAAATAGCTCAGCAGAAATAAATGTAATACTACTGCATCCAAGGGGAGAAAAGTTTGCAGAGCATATCTAGTAAAGTAATGAGGATGGCTTCGTTGTTTCTCCTCGCAATGACGAAATTTTACACTTAATTAAACCCACCCAGCTAGTAAGAGATTCAGACTCACTGATAATTGAAATTTTATCTTCTTCTATTAGACATCTGGCGATCATCAAAAATCAAATCAATTATCGCGCCAAAATAATCAATTTTCTCCCCCTATTCTGTACGGACGTTGCATACAACGTCCCTACCTACTGCCCTACTCCATCTTTTCCGGAGATGTCTATTGTCCAGAACAGAGATATGATGATATAGTTAATGATTGTAGTAATTTTGAGAAAGATCAGTAGAAGTTAAATATATGGCTCTAAAGCAACAACGTAAACAAGAAATTATTGGTGAATACCAAACCCATGAAACGGATACAGGTTCAGCAGATGTCCAAGTAGCCATGCTGACTGAAAAAATTAGCAAATTAAGCGCTCATTTAAAAAGTAATAAGCAAGATTATTCATCCCAAAGAGGTCTATTAAAAATGATTGGTAAACGTAAGCGCTTACTATCATATATCCAGAAACAAAGTCAAGAACGTTATAAAACATTAATTACTCGCCTTGGTATTAGAGGTTAGAAGCTGACTTATGTCCTCAGAACCATCACGTCAACCTTTACCTTTTGAACCTGCTAAAAATCGTAAAAAGCAAGGTAAGAAATTATCTCCCTCACCCAAAACAAAAACAGTAGATGAGCAAAAGTCTTCTAATGTAAAAAATCAGCCGAAAAACATTAGTAATCAAAAACGCCAACAACTCAAAGAAGACAGTTCTATCCCAGAAGTAGTTAGTCGGCGGATGATAAGTCGTATGGTGTTATTCTCTGGTACACCTCTAATATTGTCTTTATTAACCTTTGTTATTAGCTACTTTATCATTTCAAATGATATTTTAGTACTACCAAACCAAGCAGTTTTGCTAGTTAGTATGGGCTTTTTTGGTTTAAGTGTTATTGGTTTGAGTTATGGTCTTTTTTCTGCTTCTTGGGATGAAGATAGAAAAGGTAGTTTGTTTGGTTGGCAAGAACTAAAAACTAACTTTCAACGAGTTAAAGAAGCTAGGAAAGAAGCTAAATAAAAAAGCTAATTTCTATCTATGATTAATAGTTATAGAGTCAGCATTTCCGTTTGTCATGCTGCGCAAACAACTATTAACATTCAGCATTTCCGTTTGTCATGCTGCGCAAACAGCTTTTGAAAGAATTAAGCAACGACTAAGGTTCACTGATGACTAATTTCATTAATGACTTTTCATTCTTCTTCAAGATTAATTCTTCCTGCCAAAATAATGAGTTAATAACTCATAGCTGATAGCTGAATGCTGAATGCTTAGGTTATAGAGATGAGAAAACCTCGTCTCTAGTAAATTTTAACCTTCCTAAAAAAATTATAGATTGAGACCTGAAAATATCATCTCCACAGAGGAAGCTGGAAATTATATCGGATTTATTAAGAAACAAGTAAAAGTCAAGTTTGACAAGCTATTGTCAAAATAACCGTAGTTTAACTCACATCTAACTTAATTGCAAAAGAAAAAATGATTATAGTAACAAAAGTTGGTTCTCCAGAAGCTGAAATAGACCGTCTTTGTAATGACCTTAAAACTAATTGGGGTCTAACACCAGAAAAAATTGTTGGGCGCTATAAAGTTGTTATAGGTTTAGTAGGAGATACTGCAGACCTAGATCCATTACAACTACAAGAACTGAGTCCTTGGATCGAACAGGTAATGCGGGTTGAACGTCCTTATAAGCGAGCAAGTTTAGAATATCGCCATGGAGAAGCAAGTGAAGTAGTAGTATCTACTCCTGATGGACCTGTAACTTTCGGTCTTCATCACCCCTTAGTTGTAGTTGCAGGCCCTTGTTCGGTAGAAAATGAAGAGATGATTATAGAAACAGCCCAACGGGTCAAAGCTGCGGGTGCTAGGTTTTTGCGCGGAGGAGCTTATAAACCTCGTACCTCTCCTTACTCTTTTCAGGGACATGGTGAAAGTGCTCTAGGTCTATTAGCTGCAGCTAAAGAAAAAACTGGCCTGGGTATCATCACAGAAGTAATGGATGCTGCTGACTTACCAAAATTGATTGAAGTTGCTGATGTGCTACAAGTAGGTGCCCGTAATATGCAAAACTTCTCTCTGTTGAAAAAGGTAGGTGCCCAAGACAAACCTGTACTTTTAAAGCGGGGAATGGCTGCAACTATTGAAGACTGGTTAATGGCTGCAGAGTATATTTTAGCTGCTGGAAATCCAAATGTAATTCTCTGTGAGCGGGGTATTCGTACATTTGACCGTCAGTATGCTCGTAATACCTTGGACCTCTCAGCAATACCAGTTTTGCGATCGCTGACTCATTTACCAATTATGATTGACCCTAGTCATGGTACTGGTCGGGCTGAATATGTACCGGCAATGGCAATGGCTGCTATTGCAGCAGGGACAGATTCTCTGATGATTGAAGTCCATCCAGACCCAGCAAAAGCTCTATCTGACGGCCCTCAATCTCTGACACCTGAAAAATTCGATCGGTTAATGCAGGAAATGTCAGTAATTGGCAAAACAGTAAATCGGTGGCCACAAGCAGAGCCTGTTCTAGTATAGAAGAAGGAGTCAGGAGTCAGGAGTCAGGAGTCAGGAGAGAATTATGGCTGCCGTGATTGAGTAAATAATCAAGCAAATATTTGTGCTTAATTGCTTACTCAGGATTTGATGAACGAAAAAAGTAATTGAAATGAAGCTGATAACTGACCGCTGTTTGCACAGCATTCCGTAGGAAATGCTTACAACAAATTTCCCCCTGTTCCCTACTCCCTACTCCCTACTCCCTGTCTTATCTATAAATTTTGATTATTTTGTTGAGAAATAATACATTCAACTTGATGCTCAACATTATTCAGTAACTTCTGCAAAGTTAACAAGCTATTTAGTTGAAATGGAGCTAGATGTTGACGACAATAAATTTGATTGATTTTAATTTGTAATTGTTTGCCTAATTTCAATGTATCTTGACTCAATAAGTAGAGCTTTTGCTGCTGATAAAATTTTAAAGCAGCTCCTCTTAATACCTGTAGTGTTGCTTGTTCCCCATAAGCTCCTGGCATCACTCTCAAACGTAATAGTAAATGATTATTTTGATAAATTCTTTCAATCTCTACTTGTCGAGGTTTTTTAATGGGAATTGAACTCATTTTTGTCAGAATTTTAAGTTCGTTAATAACACCTTCAATTTTTTCTCGTTCTAGGTTTTCAACTACAGATTTGAGAACTCCATCTTGACTCCAAAGAATTTTTCCTTGTGATTCTTGTTGCCCAAAATAAAGTCTACCAATTCCTGACTCTAAAACACTTACCATTAATTCTCTTAATAACTTTTTAGGCTCTAAATTAGCTATAGCTTCTAAACAGATAGATTTTTGAGATTTAGGTAGTAATAATTCTAAAATATCACATAAATGATTTTGTGATATTTTTTGAGCTTGAGGTTGAAGTTTTTGCTGTTGTGAATCCTGAGTTTTTTTAGTTAAAATTTCTTGATTTGTTGTCTTCTTTTGCTCAGAAAGTTGCTGATTTTCTTCTTTTTTAGTAGATTGATGATGATCAATTTGTTTATGATTATTCTTTGGTAATTTAGGTTGAGAAGAACTAGAAATTACAGATTTTTGATGACCAATATAGTTTAAATAAGATGATAATATTGACCTCTGAGTTTCAGAAGAAATTTCTTCCATTACCAGCGAACAATTTAAGTAAGATAATAATCGGCGAGCATAATTTGTAG
>NZ_JAAHGK010000532.1:0-4834 GCF_010672505.1 Okeania sp. SIO2B9
TACTAAACCAGACGAAGAAGTATTTGATGAAAAATTCACTTTTAGGCAAATTTATGTGCCACTGTTGGACAATAGTTAGCCTTGCTAATTCAATCTAAAAGTATTGAAAGATAAAGGTTTGACCATTGATTTTTGAAGTAGCATTCTCACATCTGTACCGCGATAGCGATCGCTGATTTTCAGACTTTATTGATGTTTGATTTATCTGTTGGACAATAGTTAGCCTTGCTAATTCAATTTAAAAGTGTTGAAAGATAAAGGTTTGACCATTGATTTTTGAAGTAGCATTCTCACATCTGTACCGCGATAGCGATCGCTGATTTTCAGACTTTATTGATGTTTTATTCATCTGTTGGACAATAGTTAGCCTTGCTAATTCAGTCTAAAAGTGTTGAAAGATAAAGGTTTGACCATTGATTTTTGAAAAAATTACCGTAGAAAAATACATATTATAATATTTATATCAAAGCAATTTGAAGGAATAAAAATCATGTCAGAACTACAGGAATTAAGAAAAAAATCTCTGAATTTATCAGTAAGCGATCGCCTGTTATTACTTAAGGCAATTACAGATTCTTTGAATGAGGAACTTCGCCCTCGGCCAGAGTTACCTCCTGATTTCTTAGACAAGTTCCGAGGCATAGGAAAAACAGATAGTCCACCTCCAAATGATGAGGAAGTTGAAGCTATGCTAGAAGAACGTTTAGTGGAGAAATATTTAAAATCCTGAGAAAAATACATACTATAATATTTAGATAAAAGCAATTTGAAGGAACAAAAATTATGTCAGAACTACAGGAATTAAGAAAAAAAGCTCTGAATTTATCAGTAAGCGATCGCCTCTCTTTACTCAAGGACATTACAGATTCTTTGAACGAGGAATTTCGCCCCCGTCGCGACCTCAAAGCTGCTATAGAAGGTTTGCGAGGTATAGCAAAAACTGATGACCCGCCTCCGACTGATGCTGAGGTTGAGGCGATGCTAGAGGAACGCCTAGTGGAGAAATACTTAAAATGAAAGTTTTAATAGACACTAATATTGCCCTTGATTTTCTCCTACAGAGAGAGCCATTTTTCGGCGATGCTGATGCTTTATTTGAAGTTATTAAAAATCAGCAAATTGAAGGTTTTGTGACAGCAACAACCTTAACTAATATTTTTTATATTGTCAGAAAACAAACCAAAAGTATTGAAAGAGCAAGAGAAGCAGTTGCTATGACATTAGCATTAGAAATTTGTGACGTTAATCGTAATATTTTAGAAACTGCTTTTGCTTCTAATTTGAGAGACTTTGAAGATGCAGTGCAATTAGCTTGTGCTTATGCTAAGAATCTTGATGCTATTATTACTCGTAATGCTGATGATTTTGCTGGTGCAAGTCTGCCTATTTTGTCAGTTCAACAGTTATTTGAACAGATAAATAATTCTTGAGTAATATTATATTCGGACAATAAAGTCTTTGTTTGTAGTTGCACTTCAGCGCTGCTAGATATATTTGAGGCGCTAAAGGGCAACTATGAGCTGTTATTATAAGTGTTGGTAGTCCTCAATAGTAATAGTATGCAGGAACTAAGGAATATCTTATATCATGTTCCCCCTCCGGGGGAGCTACGAATTGCGGATAATCAGTTATAATAAAATTTAAGGACTCCGGGTATCGACAGTACCAAACAAATACTTAAATTATCAATACTATTCTCGAATATTTGTTCTTTTTCTCCTTTCTTTCCTCCTGACTAGGTCCTTCCCCTCCTGGGAGGGGTTAGGGGTGGGTTGACTCCTGACTCCTCACAACAGTCATTTATAAGTATTCAACCGTTAGCGTAGTTCCCCCTCCGGGGGAACATGATATTACACGGGAGCAAGATGCTCCCACTGTTATGCTTCGTCAAAAAAATAATGACAATGCACGACTATTACTGTAATCTTTCCTTCAAATGTTCCCCTACCCGCAAAGCATTAGCAATAATTGTCAATGCAGGAGTCACTGCCGAACTTGATGGGAAAAAACTGCTATCCACAACATATAAATTATCCACATCGTGGGTACGACAGTTAATATCCAAAACTGATGTTTTCGGGTCTTCCCCAAACCGACAAGTACCACATTGGTTTGCTACAACCTCAATGGGAACTTCCCCACGGGGATAAATGCTGCCGCGCTTCAAGACAGAATTTCCTACCTCTTTGTCTACCAACTTCAATACATCCATCCAACGATGTACTAGGCGATCGTGTGCTTCCCAGTTATTGGGAGTGTAATGGAAAAACAGTTTATCCCCTTTGACTTCAACTCGGTTATTGGGGTCTGGTACTATTTCCGAATGCAACCACCAACCAATGGAACGTAATGCTAACTGCTTCAACCCAAACCCTGGCATCGCTTTTGCTAACACAGATAAAATGGGTGGAGACTCAGCAAAAGTAATATCTTGCAGCAGACCACCTGTATTTTCTATGTGACCCATGGGATAGGCAAAATTCTCATCCCCCCAATAAAAATCATTCACACTCACACTTCTGAGAAAGTTCCCAGAGTTTGGTTTAGGACTAGGTTGCACTACGGCAGTCATCAGATGTTTCATCAGGTTGCGTCCCACTTGTCCGGAACTGTTTGCTAAACCATCTGGATGTTTTTCATTAGCAGAACGTAATAGTAATGCTGCTGAATTTACTGCTCCACAAGCAAGTACGACAATATCGGCAAAAAATAGAAATGATTGTTTGCCAATTTCTACTTCTACTGCTTTAACTGTGTTACTCGATGAGTTGGTGAGTAAACAGACTACTTTTGCATTAGCTTTAATAGTAATGTTAGGAGAGTCTAGCAGTGGTGCAATACCGAAGACTTCCGAGTCTCCAGTGGGGTCTTCCTCTTCGCGGGTAAGAGTTAATGGTAAAGTTTCTGGATGTAAACCTTGCCCGGCGATCGCATCGACAACTTTTTTAATTTCTGGATCGTGGTCAACTGCGGGATAAGGATATTCTGCACTGTGGGTAGGTTCGGTTGGGTCTTTGCTAACTTGACCGTGAACTTTATAAAGTTTTTCTGCTTCAGTGTAATATGGTTCAAAGTCTTTGTATTTGAGACACCATTCTGGAGAAATTCCTTCTTGATGTTTTACTGTTTCAAAGTCTTTTTCTCGCATCCTAATGAGAGCAGCACCATAGATTTTGGTATTGCCACCTACGGCATAATTTGTCTGAGGAGAAAAGGGTTCGCCTGCGTTGTCATACCAATTTTCGGGGGCACGATAAAGTTCTTTTTTGAAGATATCAACGTTAGCTCTATTTTGAATTTCTAGGGGCATGAAATCACCCCTTTCTAAGATGAGTATTTTTTTTCCGGTACTAGCAAGTTTAGAGGCTAAAGTTCCTCCTCCTGCACCTGTACCGACAATAATTACATCATAATGTTGGTCGTCAATAATCATTTTATTTTTCCTTTAATAATTTTTTTGAGATGTATTGAATAAGTATATAGGAGTCAGAATTAATGGAATGAGAATTCAACTTAAACTATCAATATTTAATTTTTGGGTAGTGGGAGCATCTTGCTCCCATATTAAAAATTCTCCTATTTTCAGATTTTGGTAGTGGAAGCGTCTTGCTCCCATATTAAAAATTCTCCTATTTTCAGATTTTGGTAGTGGAAGCGTCTTGCTCCTATATTAAAAATTCTCCTATTTTCAGATTTTGGTAGTGGAAGCATCTTGCTCCCATATTAAAAATTCTCCCATTTTTAGATTTTGGTAGTGGGAGCATCTTGCTCCCATATTAAAAATTCTCCCATTTTTAGATTTTGGTAGTGGGAGCATCTTGCTCCTATATTAAAAATTCTCCCATTTTTAGATTTTGGTAGTGGGAGCATCTTGCTCCTATATTCAAATCACCCCATTTTCAGATTTTGGTAGTGGGAGCATCTTGCTCCTATATTCAAAATTCTCCCATTTTCAGATTTTGGTATGTGGAAAATTCTCTCATTTTCAGAATCTATGCGTGAGCGAGACGCTCACACTACCAACATTTTCAAATCTTGTAGACAGACCGCTACAAAATTTATTCTGACTCCTGACTCCTGACTCCTGACTCCTGAATTCCTAATTATTTCACTGCCAAATATAAATGAGGATAAACAAAATAATCCAAATTACATCAACGAAATGCCAAAATAAAGAAGTAGCATTAATGCCAAAGTGACCGTTATCATAGTTACCAGGAATGAAAGAACGGCCCAACATAATACCCTGCAACAAAATACCTGTCATAACGTGCAGACCGTGAAAACCAGTCAACAGATAGAAAGTTCCACCGAATACTCCCGTTGTGAAACCAAATTCTAGACTATTCCATTCAATTCCTTGACCTACTACAAAGTAAGTTCCCATTGCCATTGTAGCAAACAGAAATATGCGAAACCAAGTCAAATCATGACGTTCTAAAGCTTTTTCGGCAAAATATATAACGAAACTACTAGAAACCAAAACTACTGTATTAATTGCAGGTTCTCTAATTTCCAAACCAGAAATACCTTCTGGCAACCAGTTGGTGGCACTCGTTTTGTAGACGATGTATCCGACAAAGAAACTCAAGAAAATTACGCTTTCTGAAAGTAGGAAAACGATAAACCCGAACATACTATTACCTTCTTCATCGTGGGTATGTTCGGCAACTGCTGAATGCAAAGGTTCCTGTAGTTGTTCTGATGCGATCGAACTATCCATGTTTTAATTCTCCTTTAATTTACTGGTTTTATCCTCGCTATAGTTGCCGTAGGTTGGGTTGAGGGGTCCCTCAACCCAACAGATGCATATTACAGACAGATATTTTTGTTG
>NZ_JAAHGK010000533.1:0-4833 GCF_010672505.1 Okeania sp. SIO2B9
TAATTTATTTCACTCAAAATACCCCAGTTAAAAGTAATCCCTATAGCTATTTTATAAGGAACATTTACTCAGAAGAAAAACTCCTATTTTCATTGATTCAATAATTTACTTATTCCATACAGTTCAGGACTACTTTTAACATTAATAATCTCCTCAAAAACAACCTTTTATTTTTTCAGCATTAAATTACATTGAAGGATAAAAAAATTAAACTCTTAATTGATGCTGTTAACCCTGACATTGATAGATTAGGTAATCTGCTAATAACCAAAAACAAATTCTTATTCCATCTCTGAATCTGAATGAAATATAGTTAATTCTTGACCAAAAGACTCTCCAATTAATTTGTAAATTTCTCTTAAATCCTCATCTTTAAACGACTTAATCAATTTTTCTGCAGCCTTTTTAGGATTTTTAGGAACTACTACCCAAAGTTCTTGATTCAACTTACCTTCTGGCTGTTGCTCTAACCAATTTTTAACCGCATTTTTTCCTGATTCAGTAATTTGATAAAAACCTCTCCCACTACTTTTTGATTGTTCTAACCATCCTAAATGTTCCCATCGTTTTCTCCATAATTGAGCAGTGCTATGAGCATAATCCAAAATCTCTCCTATTTTCGGTGCATTTAAAGCTTGATTATCCGGGCAAGCTTCCACAAGTTTAGAGAATTTATGAAAATAATTTGATGGATTTCCTAAATCTTTGACCGGGTCTTCCGATGTATCAACTGTTTTTGTTCCAGTTGATTCTAACCTGCTAATTAATTCTTCAATTTCTTTAGCTTCACAACCTAATCCATAAGGTGGTTGAGCACGACATAATTCTTCATAGCTATTAAATGGTTTTCCTTGCTCATCAAGTAATTGTTGATAAGCAGCAGGCTGTTTCATTAATTCACGCCATGCTTTTAATTGTTCCTCATTAACAACTACATCTTTTTTCAGAACAGATTGTAGCTTTAACTTAATAGCAAGTGCCCATTGGGGTGTGCCAGGAGTTGTGCTAATTCCTCCTGCTTTTCCTAAAGTTTCATAATCCATTTTTCCCTGGATACCAAAGGATATAGTTTTCAAAGGTTTCTCAAATAAATTTTGATTTTTTTACCATTTTCTTGTTTGTTAACTCATGCCTTAATAGGATTATTTTAGGGTAAGAATTTTTTCTTCTCACCCCTGAGAGCTAACTAAAATTATATTAGTAGGTATATTTGCTTGACAATAAAATTTGTCAGCTTTTTTGTACCTCTTATTTGTATATTTTAGATTGTAGATTCACTAAGTCAACTATTGCAGAGACAATTCTATTAATAACTTCTTTGTAATATCAGTTCTTTAGCTAACTTTATTGCTGCTTTCATACTCGTTGCATCAGCAATACCCTGACCAGCAATATCAAAAGCTGTACCATGGTCGGGAGAGGTACGAACAAATGGTAAACCAATAGTAGTATTCACTGCTAAATCAAAAGCCATTAGCTTGACTGGAATTAAACCTTGGTCATGATATAACGCTAAATAAGCATCATAAGTTTTAGCTGGTAAACCTAGCCAAGCTTGACCTGGTTTTACCCACATAGTATCCGGTGGCACTGGCCCATCTAACTGTATATCTGGTCGGCGATCGCGTTGTTTGTCCAACCAAGGAATCAGCCAATTTTGCTCTTCTGTTCCTAATTGTCCATTTTCTCCGCTATGAGGATTTAAACCAGCCACAGCAATTTTTGGCCGAGAAATCCCAAAATCTTTTTGTAAACTTTCTATAAGCAATTCTAATTTCCAACTCAGCAACTCTGGCGTTAAAGCTTTTGGAACTTGACATAATGGTATATGTGTGGTAGCTAAAAGAGAGCGGAGTACAAAATTACTGTGGGGCGATCGCGCAAAAAATAGCATCCCAAATTTTTTTACTCCTGCTTTTTCTGCTAAAAGTTCAGTTTGACCAGGGTATTTATGACCAGCCATCTGCCAGCAAGTTTTGGAAATAGGAGCAGTAACAATACCTTGAAATTTTCCAGCTAAAGTCTGAGCAATAGCTGTTTCCATGAAACAAAAGCTAGCTTCCCCACTCACAGCATTACCTTTGCCGGGAAATATATTTTCTAATTTTCCATTAAACTCTACATCTAAAATTTTTAAATTTTCCCATTTGACAAGTAATTGTTGCGATTGAGTTTTTTTCGAGAGTTGAGATAGTTTTTGATAGGTTTGTTGCAAAATGCGATGACTGCCTATAATTGTCAAGTCACAATTTTCTGTAACAGTAGGGTCTGCTAAAGCCTTAAGAATTATTTCTGGTCCTATGCCCCCAGGATCTCCAATTGTCAATCCTAAACGAGGATTTGTATTTTCTATTTCTGTTGCTGATATTTTCATATTTATTCCGCTGAAGAATACTTATGACTTTAGTCTGGGGAGAAGTCAAAATGTCTTAAAATATATATCACAAATTACATAGGAGTATTTTAAGAATATGAGTGGTGAGATTTTCAATGCAGCTATTTTGTCTTTTTCTGTGATTCTGATTGGTTTAGCAGGAGGTTTCCTATTACTTAAATTACAAGGAGGCGAATAATCAAATTTCCCGGTCTTTAAAGTAGTACGATCGCTTAACTGACTGACATTTTGCTATAGGAGCATTTCCTCATTAATTTTTTCTAGTGGGGAATGCCTATGGTGGTATTTACTTTCTATGGATCTTATGGTATCTTAAATAGATTAATAAAAATATAAGCTAAAACATATTTAACTCAAAATATTAAGTTTTGTAAAAAAATGAGATAATTTTGATAAAGTGATAAAGAATCTTTAATATAATCAATAAACTGTTTATGAAACTATTAATCGTAGGGGCTACTGGTACTCTTGGTAGACAAATAGTGCGTTGTGCCCTAAACGAAGGTTATGAAGTACGCTGCTTAATCAGAAGCTACAGTAGAGCATCTTTTTTAAAAGAGTGGGGGGCTGAACTAATAGGAGGAAATCTCTGTAAGCCTAAAACTCTACTACCAGCTTTGGAAGGAGTTGATGCAGTGATTGATGCTGCAACTGCGAGACCAACAGACTCTCTGAGTATTAAACAGGTAGACTGGGAAGGAAAAGTATCACTGATTCAAGCTCTAGTGGCTAAAGGTGTAGAACGTTTTATATTTTTCTCCTTTTTAAATGCAGAGAAATATCCCCAAGTCCCTCTCCTAGAAATTAAGCGATGTACAGAACTTTTTATTGCTGAATCTGGCTTAAAATACACGATCTTAAAACCTTGTGGTTTTTTACAGGGATTAATTGGCCAGTATGCAGTGCCAATTTTAGATAAGCAAGCAGTTTGGGTTCCCGGTCAAGGAACAGCGATTGCATATATGGATACTCAAGATATTGCTAAGTTTGCTGTCCGTAGTATTTCAGTTCCCGAAACAGAAAATCAAAGCTTTCCGGTAGTAGGTCCCCGTGCTTGGGATGCTAGTGAAATTATTCGGATGTGTGAAAGACTGTCTGGAGAAAAAGCAAAAGTAACCCGTACCAATATTAACTTATTGCGTATATTTCGTCAGCTTACTAGGTCATTTCAATGGGGTTGGAATGTCTCGGATAGACTAGCTTTTGCAGAAGTATTAGCCAACAGTCAACCTTTAACAGCTTCAATGGATGATGTTTATCCTGTATTTGGCATTAATCCTGAAGAAATAACCACACTAGAATCTTATTTGCAAGAATACTATAGTCGGATTATGAAAAAGTTGAAGGAAATAGAGTACGAGCAAGCAAAATTAGGAAAATCAACTTCCAAGAATAAACCTTTCTTTTTCTAAAGTTTCTAACCACCCTGAACTAGATTTTTTCGAGTGTCAAAAATAGGAATCATTTATAACGATGCCAAACCAATAGCTTGTCGCATAACTAATGAGTTAAAAGACAAGCTTACAGCTTATGGCTATGATATTCACATCAATAATGGATCGGGAGGAATCTTAGGTTATCCCAGCCTAGAACATCCTTTATGTCATACTTCTATAGACCAATTAGTTCCCTCTGGCTTTACCAAAGACATGACTTTTGCTGTAGTCCTAGGAGGGGATGGTACAGTCTTATCTGCATTTCGTCAAGTAGCACCTTGCCATATTCCACTATTGACCGTCAATACAGGTCACATGGGTTTCTTGACTGAGACTTTTGTCAATCAGTTATATCCAGCTATTGAACAGGTATTAGCAGGAGACTATGAAGTAGAAGAAAGGACAATGCTAGAAGTACGTCTGTTCCGAGATAATGAGTTATTATGGGAAGCCCTTTGTTTAAATGAAATGGTTTTACATCGGGAACCTATGACCTGTATGTGCCATTTTGAGATCCAAATTGGTCGGCACGCTCCTATAGATATTGCGGCAGACGGTATTATTATTTCTACTCCGACTGGTTCTACTGCTTATTCTTTATCGGCAGGTGGCCCTGTTGTGACTCCGGGAGTTCCCGTTTTGGAGCTTTCACCTATTTGTCCCCATTCTCTAGCATCCCGTGCTTTGGTTTTTGCTGATACTGAACCAGTAACTGTTTTTCCTGCTAGTCCAAATCGTATGATGATGATTGTAGATGGTAATGGAGGATGTTATGTCTTGCCAGAGGACCGAGTACGAGTGAAACAATCACATTATAAAGCACGTTTCATTCGACTTAAGCCACCAGAGTTTTTCCATGTTCTGCGCGAGAAATTGGGATGGGGACTACCGCACATTGCCAAGCCAACTTCTGTTGAATTACCTTAAATTATTCTGGTGGTTATTTTTAAAAATTTTCACTGCTAGTGCCGCTACCCGGAAGTTAAAAGTCATGCATTTAAA
>NZ_JAAHGK010000534.1:0-4830 GCF_010672505.1 Okeania sp. SIO2B9
GCTGTATCAAATCTAAAAAATATTTAATAGCTTGTGCCGTAGCTTTTTGTAAAACTTTTCCATTTTTTATCCCACCAATAGCATCAGAAATACCTTGTTTAAAAAAATCTTTAACATAGTCTTCAGCGGCACCCTTACCTAATTCTCCAATAACTTCCTGAGCAATAAATTTAACCGCTTCACTACTCCCCCAAGCAATTAACCATTCAATCATAATTATTTCATCTGTTATGTGTTAGTTCTTTTTTATTATAAAAAAATTAGGAAGAGTTTATAGCAGTATAAATGAGGGGTAGTAGTCCAGTAGGGTGCGTTACGCTGACGCTAACACACCCTACTTCTTCTTCCTTCTTCCTTACTTTTTCACAATCATTTTCTCCACTGCTTCCGCAGTCGCAGGAGCTAATAACACCCCATTCCGATAGTGACCCGTTGCCAACAACACATTTTTAAACCCTTCCAAATAACCAACAGCAGGAGCTGGTTGACCCTCTGGACGAGGCCGCAAACCAGACCATTTTCTTAACACCGTTGCATCTGCCAAACTCGGGCAAAAACTAATAGCTCTTTCCATCACCGTATCCAACCTACTAGAGTCCGCTACCACCTCACCCGCATCATCAGGAAATTCTACCGTTGCTCCCACCCAATATTCATTTTCCCCCACTGGTACAATATTCACATCATCCCCAATTATCACTGGCTGAAAATCTAGATTTCCTAGAGGCGATCGCCCTTGCAAATATAGAGCTTGACCTAATACAGGCACAATAGTAAATTTACGGTCAAGATTTGATTTACGCTTCAGTTGTAGAGACCTTAACTTACCATCTTTTATTCCTTGCAAACATGGCAAAGACCCCAACCCCGCCGCCACAACTAACCAATTTACATCCGCCAAAACAGGAGCTTTTTTAGCTGGGTCTAGACTTTTTGTCCGTATTTGCTGACAACGATATTCGTTATTTGGTAGCGCTATAGTATTATATTCCGCAACTGTTACTCCAAAATGAAAATTCACCCCATTTTGTTGAGCAGCTTCTACCAAAGCTAAAGTCAGATCCACCGGGTTAATTTGGAAATCTTGAGGAGAATAAATAGCTGCTGTAACTTCAGATGTCTCGATCTGAGGAGAGCGATCGCGCAATTGAGCAATATCCCACATTTCCAATGGTAAACCATCTGCTTGCCGAATATCTACCAATTTTTTCCACCTATCTAAGTCATCCCCAGGCAAACACAACAACAAAATACCATCACGGTTATGAGAAATAGGGCGATTTATTTTTGCTTCCAACTCAGGAATTAAATTATGATAGCTCTGGACGCTCATGCGCCTCATTTTCCAAGGTCTGCCTTTAACTTTTTGGCTAATTACCCCCATCAACACCCCCAAAGCAGCGCCAGTGGAAGCTTGGGCAGGTGCTTGTTTGTCCAAGACCGTAATTTTTAACCCTTCAATTTTACTTAGTTGATAGGCGATCGATGCCCCAATAATTCCACATCCAATAATTACTATATGAGTCATGTTAGCGTTGCTGAATTAGTGTATTTACTTAGGAGTCAGGAGTCAGGAGGGAAGAAAGAAGAAGAAAGTTTTTTGATTGCGATCTTATCTTGACATGATATCATACCTAAAATCACCAACGCCAAAAATTTATAATTTTTTCTTGAAAAAGAAAGAAGGAAGAAGTGAATGGGTAAAGTAGAAATTAAGATAGGGCGTGCAGTGCACACCCCATCAAGTAATATTGAAATTTATCAAAATAATTGGGTCGCGCCACCCCGCCTTTTAAGGCGAAATATTTTTGGAGCGAAGCTCAAATCCCCTACTTCCCCTCCTGGGAGGGGTTAGGGGTGGGTTAACTTCTGACTCCTGACTTCGTTAACATCGCTACACTTCTGGTTGGGTGTAGGGTTTTAACTAGCTATTAGCTTTTAGCATTTCCGTACCGGAATGCTCCGCAAACAGCGCTTCAGCTTTTAGGATCTCTGGTTTAAATCCCCGGTTTCTATAAACCGGAAGGTTTAGGAGAGGTTGAAATCTCCTTCTAAATATTTATTGCTGACTGCTAAATGCTGACTCCTGATTGCTTATTTAATTAGGGCTTGCTGATTAAATCTAAAAGCATTGACATATAAAGATTTTAGCCTTTTTTTGGCCTTTAAAAAGTACCTTATCACGTCTAAAACGCTCAAAAAGGAGCGTATTTTAGGCGCATAGTTGGGCAGAAAAATTCAGGGACAATTCTTACTCCTAACTTCCTCGCTCATTCCCATTTCTCCTGTCTCCTGTCTCCTGTCTCCTGTCTCCTACCCCAGCAAAAAGACTTTATTCAGTAAACCCTAATTACTTTTAGGTATCAAACTGAAGAAAGTGTCAAAATCTGCTATTGCTTTTGTATACTCATTAGTCGCTTGCAGTTTGTCATTTGCTGCTGCTGCAACATCAATTTCTTCTAAATCCTGAAATACTTCCTTTGCTGCATCCAACACAGGTGCTTTATCCTTTGGCAATAACAAACTTTGGGTCAAATAGTTAGTCTTGCTCCGCAAGTCTCCTAAAGGCCCATGAATAAATGTATCTACATTGACCCAATCTTCCTTTTGAATTAGGGTTTTCAGTTCATCCATGCGATCGCGCAAAGCGACAATTCCCGCTGTGTACTGTTCAATTTTTTGTAATTGAGCATCTGAGTAGGTTGGCGGTGGAGCAGGGGAACCACAGCTTGCCAAAAACGCTACTAACAGCGCCATCATCCATGCTACTATCGAGCGTTTATTTAACATCATCCTCTTTGAATTTATCTACTAAATTGAATATTCCATCTTAGATTAAAAATGGAAATGACTATTTTGGCAAGGGGAGTATATATACTTAGGGTTTGTGCTCAAAAGTCTTATGGGTAAGGGTAGGAGACAGTAGACAGGAGACAGGAGACAGGAAGAACGGGGAATGAGCGAGGAGGTAGGAGTAAGAATTGTCCCTCAATTTTTCTGTCCGAAGGTTTGCCTTTTATGCTAACTTTTCGAGGGTTTTAGACTACTCCCAGCGCACAACTTGGGAATTCAAGAAGGCTCAAACCTTTACTTGCCAATCCTTTGAGATTAGATCGGTAAGCCCTACTTATAAACAAAGGTAGAGGAAAGATTGTGCCCTCTGCCTTCTGCCTTCTGCCTTCGTTCAATTGTTTTGCTTAATACTTCCAAACACTTTTTCTACTACACCGACTAAAGTCTCTCGTGGGAAAAAACGAGAAAGATTAACAATTACCTGATTTAAAAAGCCTCCTGTCACAGCATTAGACTGATTTTTTTCTAAAGCTTGAAGAGCATCTTTGACTACTTCTTCTGTAGGGGTCAATTTTGACATGGAAGATCCGCCTACAGATTTAGGAAATTCCGCTTTTTGGAAAAATTCTGATTCTGTTGGTCCAGGGCAAAGTGCTAATATCTTCACCCCTGAATCTTGATTTTCTGCCCACAATGCCTCACTAAAACTTAAAACAAATGCCTTTGTTGCACCATAAACTGACATATAAGGTAAAGGTTGAAAACCACCTATTGAGGAAACATTAATAATTGCCCCGGACTTATTTTGTTGCATTCCAGGTAAAAATAAATGTGTTAATTCTACTAAAGCAGTAATATTTAATTGAATCATATTAACCTGCTTTTCTAGAGGTCTCTCGGTAAAATTTCCATAGTCACCGAAACCAGCATTATTTACTAATAAATCTATAGTTAATCCTTTCTGAAAAACTGTCTCAAATACAGAATTTGTTGCTGCTGGTGCTGTTAAATCTTGGACTATTACATCAGCCTGAATTTGATATTGACTTTGTAATTCATTTGCTAATTTTTGTAGTTTATCTTCTGAACGAGCTACCAATACTAAGTTAGTTTTTCTACTTGCTAATTCTTTGGCAAAAATTTCACCAATTCCAGAAGAAGCACCTGTAATTAATGCAGTTTTCATTTTATTCGATCTGAGATTAGTTATGTAAAGTAAAGTTCTAAAATTACATTACATAATTAATCATAGTATAAAGGAATATAAATTTTATTAAATATTTACTAAATAGTGAAAATTCCAGCAGTTTTGGTAGATTAATAAAATAAATACCGGAGATTATATTATAACTTTTCGTATTCTATACTTGGATGGTGGCGGTATTAGAGGTGTAATGCCAGCCCGTATTCTTGAGAAAATTGAGGAACAATTAGGTGGCCGTTTAAAAGACCACTTCGATCTAATTGCTGGTACTTCAACAGGGTCTATATTGGCTGTAGGAATTGCACTAGGGAAAAGCCCTAAAGAATTATTAGATCTATATTTAGAAAAAGGTTTGCAAATATTTCCCTATCAAAAGCTCTTTTCACCCCAGCGGTTGCCATTAATTTTTAAATACGGTCTTTCTACCCCCAAATTTTCAGATGAAGGCTTAATTTCTGTACTTAAAGAGCAATTTGGAGAAGCCACATTTGCTGACCTGACGCCCAAATCCGATCAAGGTAAACCTCCGCTCAAAGTTTTAGTTCCTAGTTACGATACTCAAGATCGCAACCCAATTATTTTTAAGAGTTGGTTCCACGAGCGATGGTATGCTCAAGTTCCAGTTTGGGAGATTTGTGTCTCTTCTGCTTCAGCTCCTACTTATTTTCCTGCTCATCGAATCGAAAAGAATGGGCAGGTTTACTCTTTATATCATGTCCGTTTATATCGTTTGTGTAAACCCAAGGGTGAATATCTACAGGAAATGATGGTTTTTTCTTGCGAGGGTAGCCTTCTTTCCTCTTCCCTCTTTCTTCTTCCTTCTTCCTTCTTCC
>NZ_JAAHGK010000535.1:0-4822 GCF_010672505.1 Okeania sp. SIO2B9
TCAAACTTATCGACTGCTAAATTATCAGTTAGTAGATAACTATCTACAAGTTGAACTTGCAACACCTATTCCACTCATTGGCAAATTTGGCTATTTTAATTCTCAACAAGTACACTTATCTAAATGGGCAAAAATTCTCTACTTCAATAGTGCTAATTTACCAGAAGCACCCCCAGATAAAGCCTTACTATGGGTCAAAGAAAGAACTCAAATTAAACTTAAACCGGAACCTTATTCCCAACTAGCATCCAATGAACAAATAGAACTTTTTTCTGGAGAAACTTATGTTATCCAAGGTTATGCAAGTGTGGAAGATCATTTTCGAGTATCTTTAACTAAAGCTATCCCAGGTTTTGGCGATACAGGATATATCGATCCACAAAAAGTGGAAATTATCAGACAAGGGGAAACAGTAAAATATAATCAAACAGCGATCGCTCTGAAAACCCTCAACAATACCGTCATCAAAAAGCAACCAACAAACGAAGCATATTTAAAACCAGATGAAAAATTAATTCTGCAAAAAGGAATGGTTTATGGTGTCTCCAACTACACATACCAAAATAACCATACCAGAATATTACTCACAGAAAACCTACCCGACTTTGGTAACGAGGGGTACGTTTATCCAGATTTTGTGCAATTAACTGAAGCTAGTCAAGCTTTTGCTACTGCTGCCACACTCAAATTTTTAGGTCCTACAGAAGTTTTGGTGAATCAAAGCACAACTCTCCGGGGTACTTATGATCCTAGTCAAGGAAAAACTGTAACAGTGACTGCGGAAGATAAATATCCATTGCCAGTGAATCTTGACTCAGAGTGTGGTTTATGGGAAGTCAAATTAAGTCGAGGTTTTAATACAGAGGGAACACGGTGGTTACGCTTACAAAGTCTTGATAGTAAGGGAAATGTTGTTGATAGTAAAGTAATTAATATTTATGTAAGTTCAGAACCAATATCTGCTGGAAAAGATACTAAATTGAAAGTTGTCAAGGATACTTGGTTTAAATTATATCCTATAGATAGTTCCAAGCTTAATAATCAACAAAAAGTTAGGGTTGACGCAGGAGAAATTTTTACTGTTGAAAAATATGGATTAGTTGATGGGCATTTAAAAGTGGTATTGAGTAATGCAATATCACCGATAGGGAATTTTGGCTATTTTTATGAACCCTATGTTGAAATGACAAAAGGTTCTAAACTTCTACTATTTGATTTTACCGATGTTCCAGATACTTATATCAGCGCTAAAATATTGGTAGTTCAAAAAACTTTTATTAAGGGTAGTCCAGAAGATTCATCTCAACTTGATGATAATCAAAAAGCAGAATTATCTCTAGGTCAGACTTTGGCAATTACTGGTTATGCTTCCACTAAAGGACATTTTCGCGTAACTCTGCTGGAATCTATTCCCGGTTTTGGTAAAGTGGGATATATCTATTGGCAGCACGCTAGAATCAAGAAACAAGAAGAGGAAATACTCTACGATCCTAATGCTATGACGATGACGGTTCGAGAAACTACCGTGATAAAAAAGCGACCTTTGTTTTCATTTTTGTTAGGTCGCTCAGAAAGAGTAACGTTACCTATTGGTCGAGTATACGGGGTGAATAGTTATGCTGTAGAGGGAAATCATCTCAAAGTTGCTTTGACCGAACAAATGGGGGAATTTGGTAATACTGGTTATGTGTTTCCTAGTTATTTTTTGTTTAAACGTGGGAATAAATCTTTTAATCCCATTAGAAATAATATAGAGCTGAATGTACCCTATTTTTCTCAACGTGATAACCCTCGGTTTTATTGGTCTACTTGTAATGTAACATCGATCGCCATGATATTTGCTTATTATGGAGTACGGTCTTATTGAGGCGATCAGTTAGAAGATGAGTTATTGGAATGGTGTTTTAATAATTATGGTCAGGGTTCAGAAACAGACCACAGTGTATTATCAGCGTTAATTCGTGCTTATGATTTTGAGACAAGTTTTAGTACTACCCGTGAGTGGTCTGAGGTAAAAAATGAGTTGAATAACCGTCGTCCAGTAGTTGTGGCAGGAGACTTTACTGCTAGCGGTCATATATTGACAGCGATCGGATATAACTACAAGGGTTATATTGTTAACGATCCTTGGGGGAATGCTTTAACTGGTTATTCTGATACTGAAGGTACTCGTTTAACTTATCCCTATGATTACATGGATCGAGTTGCAGGTCCTAATGGAGGTGTTTGGGCGCATTTTATTCGGAAAAAGTAGCATAGCGCGTAGCGCTAGGGAATAGAGGGAATAGGAAGTCCAGTAGGGTGTGTTAGCAGTAGCGTAACTGAGCAAGACCCTACATCTATTGTCAGGTCAGTGCCTAAGTCCTGTTCATTTAAAACATAAGTTGCAAAAATGTATCCAAATCCTGCAGTTTTGTTTATTTACTAATCTCAAATAACTGGATAATATCGTAAATGTAAGCGAATTTAAAACTTAATTGAACAGGACACCATGATGAAATTACAAAATTTAAAATCTGGAAAAAATGATATTACCTTTAAATCTCAGGGATTAAACCTTTCAGCTCACCTCTACACACCAGAAGGTTTTGATCCAAATGGTAGCTATCCCGCTATTGTCTTTTCGTCAGCCTTTAACCAAGTGAAAGAGCAAACCGGAGCCGTTTACGGTCCTGAGCTTGCCGAACGCGGTTATGTCATGATCGTTTTTGACCATATCGGTTATGGCGACAGCGAAGGGGAAATTCGTAACAACGAAAATGCATTTGTGAAGATTGAAAGCATCCGCGATGCGGTTAGCTTCATGGGTACACTTCCCTTCGTTGACCGTGACAACCTCTTTGGCATCGGCGTTTGCGCATCAGGCGGTTACATGGCTTTGACTGCCACGACAGATAAACGCTTGAAAGCGATTGCCTCTGTATCCGGCATGATGGGCAATAAGGCTAGCTACTTTGAAGCGATGGATCGTGAGACTGTTACAGCCTTAATCGCTAGACAAAATGCAGGTCGTCAAAAAGCCTATGAAACAGGCGTCGTCGAATATGTTGATGCGCTTGGCATGGGAGCAGAAGTGGAAGCGGTCAAGAATGGAGCAACACCGAGCGAAGGTTATGATTATTATATGACCAAACGTGCGGGTGCGGAAACTTACCCCAACTACTCGCACCTGTCGCCATCCTTTATGCTTGAAGCACCGATGTTGGCTGATGCGACAAGTTACGCACCTTACCTCTACACGCCATACATTGGCATCATTGGTGAAAAGGCGATGGAGCCTGCTAGTGGTGTTCTCATGACAGGACCACTAACAAAAACTTTCTTCGATAAAGCATCTGACCCGAAACAGTTTGTTGAAATCGAAGGCGCATCCCATGTTGACCTGTACGACAGAGACGAATTTGTTTCTAGAGCCATTGACGCGATGGACGGGTTCTTCAAAAAGCATGGTGGCGCACAAACCAAAGCCCAACCATAGTCAGTCCCAGCGGTAGCCTACAGTGCTTTTCAGTTGAGTAGACCACAAAACTGTTGTAAGAGTAATGAGTAAGGAGTAATGAGTAATGAGTAAGGAGTGAGGAGTAATGAGTAATGAGTAAGGAGTCAGTATGATTGTGGTTTATTCATTATTAAACCGCTGTAATATCATGTCCGGTTGAATACTTACATTTTGGAGGAGGTAAGGCAGAAGCGGTGCGACCCCTTGCGCCTGTCGGCGCAAGGGAATGCTGACCAAGAGAGGGAATGCGCACCAAGAGAGGAAAGAAAAGGTACTTACGGGAAAAGGTTTTTTTATCACTAATTATTGCTCTGCTGATTAAATATAAAAGCATTTACAGATAAAGGTTTTAGCCATTTTAAGTCGTGAAAAAGTATCAGTTTTTCGGTGAAAAGAGCTGCATAAAGTGAGGACGTTGGGGCAGGGCGAGGCAGAAAAATCAAGGAAAAATTATTTCTCCTACAATCCCAGTCTTCCCACATTCCCCTCCTGGGAGGGGTTAGGGGTGGGTTCCCACACTTCCCACCCGGACCACACTTTGCTTTTTTCAACAAGCCCTAATTATCCGGACATGATATAATGCGACTAAACGAAGTGGATCGCCCATGCCTCCTCTAGGCGATCCACTTCAAACAAGATAAGGTGATTTAATATGAATACAAAAAAGATACATTTCAGTGATTTGAGAGAGTACCACAGCTTTTTAGGGCTTCCAGACCCGGAACATCCTTTGTTTTCTGTGGTAGCTATGTCGTCCAACAAGACAAATGATACAAAATGTGACGATCGAGATATTACACTAAGCGGTGATTTTTATTCGGTATCACTCAAGCATATTACATCCGGCGAAATCTTTTACGGCCGCACAAAATATGACTGTAAAAACGGCACAATGATTTTCATGGCTCCGAAGCAGGAAGTGAAGGTTGTGGGGCTAAATGTAAAATCAACAGGCCGCACAATTGTTTTCCATGAGGATTTTATCCGTGGGTATTCGATCAAGGATGAAATCAAGAAATATAACTATTTCAGCTACGCAGTCAACGAAGCCCTACATTTGTCGCAAAAAGAGGAACAGATGATTTCAGGGTTGATTGATCAGATAGAATATGAATATCACAGCAACCAAGACGAATTCAGTAAAGAGCTTATTCTCTCACAGCTAGATACGTTGTTAAAATATGCCAATCGTTTCTATCACCGTCAGTTTTTGCATCGTAAAGAAAATAACTCTAATTTACTTGATAAATTCATTGATGAAGTTGAGCGTTATATGAATGAAGATCAGATTTATGGAAAAGCAATTCCAACAATTGAAGAAAT
>NZ_JAAHGK010000536.1:0-4820 GCF_010672505.1 Okeania sp. SIO2B9
TGGCAAACCTGAATTTGCTTCTTTTTCCAAGGAAAAATAAGCAAATTCAGGTTTGCCTTGGTTTGCATTAGTGCAAGATTATATTCCTGGTTTTTCCCTCCAAGAATTATTAGATAGGGATAAAAATTTCATAGAAGAAGATGTCAAAAAAATTGCTAAAGAAGTATTAGAAATTCTAATTTATCTCCACGAACTAGAGCCTCCAGTCTTGCATCGAGATATTAAACCCAGTAATTTAATTATGGGTGCAGACCAACAAATTTATTTAGTAGATTTTGGCGCGGTACAATCTCAAGGTAATGCTCAGGGAGTAACTTTTACTATTATTGGCACTAGCGGTTATGCTCCCCTAGAACAATTTTGGGGTAGAGCAGTGCCAGCTTCAGACTTATATGGTTTAGGAGCTACTTTAATTCATTTACTAACTGGAATTTCCCCTGTGGATTTACCACAAAAAAATTATCATATTCAATTTTCTGACAAGGTTGATATTAATCCTAACTTCGCAACTTGGATTAACAAAATTACAGAAATGGATTTAGGAAGTCGCTTTCAAAATGCCCGTGAAGCTTTGACATCCCTAGACTCAAAACCAAAACTTCAACCATTAGTTACACCTCAAAAAAATCCTCTAAACTTTAGTATTATTATTACCGTTAATAAATCTCCAGATATGATAGAAATCTATACTCATGCACCTAGTTTAAGAGAACTAAAAGATTCTGGAATTATTGGTGGAGCGCTTTGTATATTTTTTGGTTTACTGCTAACTAATCCAATTTATGGAATATTATTTTTGATCATTATTTTTGTAGGAATATATATACTCTTTGGAGAAAAAAAATATATTTATATTGACCGTAATAGTTTTCAGGTAGAACGACATTTATTTAATTTTATTTACGGGAAATGCCAGGGAAATACTAGAGATATTTTACAGGTATTATCATCTAAGTTTGAATCTGGTTATCAAGTGACAATTCAATCTCAAATAGATAAATATCAACTAGATCGAGCGATGAACCCAAAAGATAGCACGCGATTAGCTCAGGAAATTAATGAATGGTTGAATCAAAAACCAGATTGAAGAAGGAAGAAGTGGATGGGGATAGTCAAGGACTTGCCACTTCGTGTCTTATAACCCCAACCAATTGTAGGCGTTAGTGAACTTGTAATCCTCTAGATAGGAATTGGCACAGTCTTAAATTTTAAGTAGTATAGTAGTCAGGAAATGGAATACTGAAGCATTTTTATTCTATACCATTCTATATTCACCAACGCCTAGATGCAGGAGATGATGATTTTTTACCCAAACCTGTAAATACCGAGGAGATATTCACTCTACTTACTAACTATCTACAAGTGACTTGGAAATATGAAACAATTAAGTTAGTCTCAACTTCTACTATCACTCAAGATGATACTCTCGAAATAATTGCACCGCCATTAGAGGATTTACAAATTCTATTTGAGTTGGCCTAGGATGGCTTACTGTTCAAGCTAGCAAAAACGGCTGAAAAAATTGGGCAAAAGAGCGATTGCTATCTGCCCTTTACCCAGAAAATTTCACAACTGGCAAAGCAATTTCAAACCGAAGAAATTGAGATATTAATTCAAAAGCACATTAATTCTAAACAGTCTCTAAACTCTCACAAGTCATGAATAAAGAATTAGCAAAACAAATAGGACTCATTTTAATCATTGATGATATACCAGAAAATTTAGATGTCCTCTCAGAAACACTCAGTGTAGTAGGGTATGATGTGGCGATCGCCACCAACGGAAAACGAGCGTTCAAACAACTAGAGCGGAAATTACCAGATTTAATTTTATTAGACATCACAATGCCTGACATAGATGGCTTTGAAATCTGTAAAAAACTCAAATCCCATCATACCACTTGCAATATCCCCATAATTTTTATCACAGCTTTAGCAGATACAAAAAACAAAATTAAAGGTTTTGAGCTAGGAGCAGTAGATTATATTACTAAGCCATTTCAAGAACAAGAAGTCCTTGCCAGAGTTAATACTCATATGCAATTAAGAAGGCTGACTCAAAACTTAGAACAACAAGTCGCCCTAAAAGTCTTTTCATTAGAGCAAGCAAAACAAACTGCCGAAACCGCAAACAGGACTAAGAACCAATTTCTAGCCAACATGAGCCACGAACTGCGCACTCCCCTAAACGCAATCCTCGGCATCACAGAGGGGCTACAAGAGGAGATATTTGGCAGTATTAATGAGCAACAAATGAAAGCTATACAAACTGTTGAGAGTAGTGGAAGGCATCTGTTAGAGCTCATTAACGACATTCTGGATCTCGCCAAAATTGAATCGGGTCAGTTAGAGCTAAACTTTACACTCACTACAGTTTCTTCTCTGTGCCAATCTAGTCTGGCCTTCATCAAACAACTTGCCGAAAAGAAACGCATTCAACTAGAAATGAAACTGCCCCAAAACCTGCCTGAGTTATTCGTGGATGAACGACGCATCCGCCAAGTTTTAATCAACCTACTCAATAATGCTGTCAAATTTACCTCAGATGGGGGATGTATTTCCTTGGAAGTCCAGGTCAATCGCCAGCAGTTCGACTCAAAGGCCAACAAATTCAAAAAATTCCTACGAATTGCTGTTATTGACACTGGCATTGGCATTGCTCCAGAAAACCTTAAAAAATTATTTCAGCCTTTTGTCCAAATTGATAGTTCCTTGAATCGGCACTACCAAGGGACAGGTTTAGGGCTTGCTTTAGTGAAACGTATTGTTGAGCATCACGGCGGGCAAGTGGGTGTCACCAGTGAGATAGGGGTTGGTAGTTGCTTCACCATCGACCTTCCTTACACTTTGACAATAGACACCTCCAACGAATTGGAAGTGCAGCCTGAACCTAGCATTGAACTAACTCAGCCTCAAGAGCAAATATCACCATTAATTATGCTGGCAGAAGATAACAAAGTAAATATTAGTACAGTTTCAAGCTATCTGAGAGCTAAAGGCTATCGAATTCTGCTGGCTAGGAATGGAGAGGAAGCAATTACCCTCGCTCGGTCGGAAAACCCCGATCTGATTCTGATGGACATTTCAATGCCAAAGATAGATGGCCTCCAGGCCATAGAGCAGATTCGTAGTATTCCTAACTTGGTCGATGTGCCGATAGTGGCACTGACTGCTCTAGCGATGGTGGGCGATCGAGAACGTTGTCTGGCGGCTGGAGCTAGTGATTACTTGAGCAAACCTGTTAAACTAAAACAATTGGCAACCACAATTCAAAAACTTTTAAACACAAAATAAATGCATTTACCTTCTATTTTAGTGATTGATGATGAGCCTAATAATTTTGATGTGATTGAAGCTCTTTTGAGCGACCAAGACTATGAGTTGTATTATGCTGCCAGTGGTGAAGAGGGGATCGCCAACCTAGAAACCTACAACCCAGACCTGATTTTACTTGATGTAATGATGCCGGGAATTGATGGTATTGAAGTTTGTCGGCAAATTAAAGCTATGTCAGCATGGCAAGCTGTTCCCATTATTATGGTCACGGCATTAAGCGCAAAGTCAGATTTGGCAAATTGTCTAAATGCTGGCGCTGACGATTTTATCAGTAAACCCGTTAATACCATTGAGCTGAGGGCGAGAGTTAGCTCCATGCTACGAATTAAGCACCAGTATGATAACTTACAAACTATGCTCAAATTACGAGAAGATATGGTAAAAATGGTCGTTCACGATTTACGAAATCCTTTGACTATTATTTTGTTTGGTTTAGAACTCTTGAAAAATCCTAATTATCCTCAAGATCAGCAAAATATTAAACTAAATCAAGTTTATTCGTCAGCACAAACATTACAAGTATTAATTGATGATTTATTAAATATGGCTTTACTGGAATCTGGTCAAATTCGTCTCAACCGGACACAGGTAAAACTATGTAGTTTGATCGAGTCTGCTATTTCAAACTTTGAAGCGGTCGCCGAGCAAAAAAATCAGTCCCTAGTTAGTCAACTCCCAGAAGCTATCTGTAAAAAAGTTACTATTGATGTCACTCTGTATCATAGAGTTTTGGATAACCTGATCTCAAATGCTATTAAGTTTTCTCCACATAAGAGTAAAATTATCGTGAGTTTAGAATTGCTCAATTCTGGAGATTGCAGAATTCAGGTGATCGACTCGGGTCCGGGCGTTCCAGAACAATTGCAACAAAAGATTTTTGAGAAATACGAGGTTGGAACTATGATGTCTGGTGTTTCCCAAATAGGATTGGGTTTAGCCTTTTGCAAAATGGTTGTTGAGGCCCATGGAGACAAAATTTGTGTTATAAGCAACCAACCGCAAGGAGCCATCTTTGAAATCATTCTAAAGTCTAATGAAAAAACAGTAGGTAATGAAGAAGAAAATGAAATATATCCGGTCTCTTTCTCCTCGGTGGAAAATACTTGACATTTTATCGATCGGTAATTATCCTAACTAAATATAATACTATTTTCAGATGGTCAGTTATGGTTAATACCATATAAAGAAAAAAAAAGAATGTTACGAATAATTTGGATGATTAAAAGACACATGCAGGAGATGTCCCTTTGATTAAAAAGATAAGTTTCAACCTAAAAAATGATATCGAAGCCATTTATCCTGACTCCTAACTTTCCCTCCCAGGAGGGGTTAGGGGTGGGTTGACTCCTAATAAATAGTCTACCTATTTGTAGCAAATATTTATCAAACTGGTATAAGATTTTGAAATCAAGTTCTGCCAAACTGTTATTTCATAAAGCAATGAATTTATTTGAACTATTACCAATTACCAATTACCGAATTTCC
>NZ_JAAHGK010000537.1:0-4820 GCF_010672505.1 Okeania sp. SIO2B9
GCAAAATCAGCAGGCAGTTATTTCAGTTATCAGTTAACAGTTAGCTTCCTACGGAGGAGCCATGCTAACTGTACTTCCTGCAATAGGGAGGCTTGACATTAGGAATATTCTCTTTTTTTATCCGGAGACTTTAGACCACAATTTTTCGGTAATAATATTTCATCAAATAATTTGACATTTCAACAAAGCAAGAAAAAAATTTTATTACTAAACAACTACCAAACAACTTATGTTAAAAAAAATAGCTTTGTGGTTACTTTGGATTGGGTTTAGCACTTACGCATTTCTGCTAGCACCTCCTGACCAACCAGATACCTTAGAATTAATCCAAAAATTGTCAACAGGTCAATGGGAAAATATCAATCCATTAATTGTATCTCTATTCAATATTATGGGCATATGGCCGTTGATTTACAGTTGTTTAATGTTCTTTGACGGCAGAGGAAAAAAAATACCAGCATGGTTATTCTCGACATTATCATTTGGAGTCGGAGCATTTGCTATTTTACCCTATCTAGGATGGCGTCAACCTAATCCAAAATTTTCAGGAAAAAAGAACTTATTTTTAAATATTTTAGATTCTCGAATTTTAGGAATTGCTTTAACAGTAGGTACAATTTTATTACTAATATACGGTTTAAAAAATGGTGACTGGGAAGATTTTATTCAACAGTGGCAAAGTAGTAGATTTATTCATGTAATGAGTTTAGATTTTTGTCTGTTGTGTCTATTATTTCCCACTTTATTAGGAGATGATATGAGCAGGCGAGGAATGAAAAAATCTCCGTGGTATTGGATAGCATTAGTTCCACTTTTAGGTCCATTAATTTATTTATCTGTACGTTCGCCTCTATTAGCAGCAGATACATCTACAATATCAAATAAACAAGAAGCTACAGCAAATTGATAGTAGGAAACCTGAAAATAAATCCATTACTTTAACTTTGTTGGCATTCCCGTTTTGTAATATCATGTCTATACCGAAACATGTCCTCTAGTCGAGAATCTACCCACCAACCTAAAACAGATTCTGCTAACCAATCTCCAGGCAAAGAAAATGCGATCGCATCAGTTAACCTAGTCTTACCATCTTCTTCACTAAATTGATGACGATGAGTCCAACTATCCATTGGCCCTTCTTTTTGTTCATCAGTAAACAGACGATATTTTTCATATTCCGTATGTAGGGCCACCCACCTCACAGGAATTGGACCGAGCCAAATTTGAAATTCTGATATAGCCCCTACTTCTAGTCCACCTTGACGACGAATGACTTGTACCGGTTGCCAAGGTGGGGTAAGTATTTGCAGAATATCGGAACGTTCGTGAAATTCCCAAACAACTTCAACTGGTGCATCGATTAAGGTTGAATACCGAAAGTGCAACATTTTAAGTCCTCAAAACTTATCACAATTATTATTTTCTAAATTATTTTTATCATTTTCTTTGTGGGTTTAATACCCCACCGTCAACGGGGGTGTTCAAAATTACTTGGGGGAGCGTAGACGCGGAGCGGCAGGTCGTTGACTATCCCCATGTAATTTTCCTCCTGTCTCCTGTCTCCTGTCTCCTGTCTCCTTCTTCAATTCAAATTTTAACTGAATCTGGAAAATTTAAGTATATTCTACCATAAAGTTGCAGTTCTACTTGGCTTTTTGGTCGTTAGTGCTTTAGTCTGAGACTGGAAGTAAAAGCTAAGGTCAAAAACTAATCAAAAATACTTGGCTTGCTGATTAAATCTAAAAGCATTGATATATAAAGATATTAGCCAATGGATGTATAAAAAAGCATAAGGTTTTTGATCCTTTAAGCTGAAAATGTGGGGATTTTAAGTAGACAACGGCAGAAAAATTGAGGGAAAATTGTTCCAAATACATCCTCTGTAATTCTTCATTCCTCCTGAATTCTGACTCCTACCCCCACTCATAAGACTTATTCAGTAAACCCTACTTAATCTGACATAACCCCTCTAAACTTAGAGGGGTTTTTTATTTCAATAAACTTTACTTTTTCCCAATTAGTCTATTACTTAAGCATAAATTGTTTCTTTTTACACAAGTATTTTTTCGTACTAACTTAAATTTAATTTTGTTGATTTTTAATCATGTATAAAGACTAATCAATTTATGGATTTATGGGAAAATTTTGTATAAACAAATATTGCACAGATCACTAAATAACATACTTACTAAGGTGCAAACTTGAGTGAAATTGAACACTACCAGTAAAAATTTAGAGATATTGCGTACTTGAAATTGAAATATAAATGATATACTTTTGAGAAAATTCTATTATAATATGAAGATTTGGTAAAGCAAATTCAAAATAATTGCTACTTTTATGAAGAATCAGTAAAGATATGTCGTAAGTATAGATATAAAAATCTTATTAATTTATGATGTTATTCAAGTTGATTGATTGAACTTTAAAGCGAACAATATTCATGGGAGCAAAGAAAATATATAAAAAAAAGACTAATAGACCTCGTCCGAAAATAGTCAAACACTTACTATAGCTATCTTTTGATGAGCGATCGCTATCTACTGTTGATAGTTAATTTTTACGGTAAAATCAGTATTTCAGATACTTACTATTACAAACTCTCAAAAGAAGTAGCCATAGTAGTTAACTGATTTATATCTAGAGCAAGGAGGATTTACTACTACAAAATCAATGTACCTATTCGTAGTCGAACAATACCACAAATAATTATGACTATTTGCTCATATTTTTCTGGTTTTAACCTAAATCTTTCTTGGACTACTCTGAAAATTTTTATCAATCTAATTATATGTTAAACAAAAATAATTTTTGAAGATATTCCCTTGTTTTTCAACTTTTCCGATTCAGTTAAATCTCTATTTTTTGGCTTTTTTTGGGAGTTTTAATTCTTGGTTCGCCAACCTAGGCTTTATGTCCACTAAATTTTTGTTCTTGAGCGAATTTTTGTTGGACTTCACGAAAATAGTTTAAGTAACTTTTTTTTCCTGGTTCACCTGCTGATACTTCTACAATATCTTTACCTAACTGGTCATAATTGGCTGTCAAAATTACATTTTTTATTATTATCTCATAACTTAGATGCCTAATATAAATGGCTGATTGATTATGAAATTGAACGTAATTACTTATTTTATTCTTGGTTAGTAATTAGTAAAGCGAAAATTTTAGATAACCCCTAAATAAATTACAAATGACTATGATTTTATCTCAATCTATGGCTCATAAAATCCATACTTTCCCAGTCTCATCAAAATTACGGATGCCCAGTGTAACACAATCAAATGTTACTACTGCTGCCTCTTGTTATGAGCTGACTGACTTAGGTACATTTAGAGACTATGTAAGTGTAGCCAAAGATATTAACGACTCTGCTCAAATAGTTGGTTATTCAATTAACGATATAGGGCAAAAACAAGCCTTTGTATGGGACTCTGACGAAGGTATGCAAGATATTGGTACTATTGGTAATCATTCTAGCTGTCCCTATAGTATTAATGATTATGGCCAAGTAGTTGGCTATTCTGTATATGATTGTGGTCAACGGAAAGCTTTTATTTGGGATAAGACAAAAGGAATACATCACCTTGATTCCAAAAGTAATAATTTGAGTGAGGCTTATTGTATTAATAATTCTGGTCAAGTAGTAGGTTTTTCTGTCACTAATAATGGTCAAAGAAAAGCTTTTATTTGGGATGAGACAAAAGGCATACAAAATCTTAGTATTTCTGATGATATAGAAAGTAGTGCCTACGCAATTAACTATTCTGGTCAAGTAGTAGGCTATTCTGTTTCTTCAGATTTAATCGTAAAGGCTTTTATATGGAATGGTGACAAAGATATCCAAGAATTACCAGGTTTTTTAGGTTCAGATATTAATAGGTCTGGCCAGGTGATTGGTTTTTATTCTATGCCTCAACACAATAACCGAGCTTTTTTGTGGAATGGCAGTGAGGAATTTCAAGACCTTGGTACTATTTCTAATAATGTCAACTTACAATTTTTTGACAGTGAAGCTAATAGTATTAATGATTTTGGTCTAATAGTTGGTTCTTCTGACAAGCTAATAAATACAGAGCAAGAAGGATGGGCTAAAAGAGCTTTTATTTGGGATAGTCTTAATCAGATGCAAGACCTAAATGATTTGATCGATCCTTCCTCTGGTTGGGTTCTTAAGGAAGCACGATCTATTAATAATCATGGGCAAATTGTTGGATGGGGAATGAAAGATAAAAGTAGTTGTTCTTTTCTGTTAACACCTATTTCCTAGGGTGCATCTCAATTTTGAATAAAGCCAAAAAATTATTGATTTTATGGAACAGGGAACAGGGAACAGGGAACAGGGAATAGGGAATAGGAAAAAAGTATTTTTGCAAATAGCAAATATGAGATACACCCATTTCCTAACAGAGATAATAGATAATACAATTAGATATTTATAGGTAGTGGTTTTCCTAGATAATTCATACTCAAACTGTAATAAATATCGCTTTGCCTCTATTTCTAGAAGCAAAGCTACAAATTCAACAATTAATAATTAATAATTACCTCTCCTTTAAAAGTAAGCATTCAGCCATCAGCCATCAGCTATTGCTTTTAGTTTACGATAAAAGCTTGATTAATTATCTTACTAGAAAAGTTGGCTCTCTTGCCCTTAAAATCTATATTTAATTTAAAAACTGTCCTTAAGGAGAGAGTTTCGACTTAGTTAACAATTTGCGCAATTTATCGACATAATACGATAGTTCTCACAGGCAAGTAGTAACGAGGGTGACGCTTTGTATCTTCTGCACTAATCCCTGCTTCAGCATTTCTGGGGT
>NZ_JAAHGK010000538.1:0-4819 GCF_010672505.1 Okeania sp. SIO2B9
TCGGTTTTGCTAGATAGAATTGATTGGTTTATGAGTTCCATATTAACTCAAATTTCAGTTTTTGCAACCCTTAATATCTAAATTTAGATCGTAATTTAAACTAGGTAAAGATTTGAAGTAGAAAATTATATAGATTAAATGTACTTTAAGTTAAGGGAACAGGGAATAGGGAATAGGGAACAGGGAAAGATGATAAATATCTTTTCTCAAAAGGAATTGGTATAATAAGATTTTCATCTTGGTGGGTTACATCTGTGGCGGGTAAGATGCCCGCACTACAAAGACTTTATCATTAATATATGTACCTCATATACCTGCAATCTGCTGTAAATGCTGAAAAACTGTTCTTCCTTTTTCCTTCTTCCTTCTTTTTTCTTCCTTCTTCCTTGTTTCTAATCACTATTTACAAACTGCAAGTAAGAATTACTCAGTTCCTTTAGTGCCAACTCATAAAACTGCTTACCATGTTCAGGTGTAGCTAATGCAGGGTTTGAACCCATCCGACCATCTGGATATCGGTAACGAAAATTAGCAGCACCATATATTGGATAACCACTAGCTACATCCTCTGAAAGTGGTGCTACTTTAATAGCTTCTGGATAAACATATTGAGTTAAAGCTACTTCACTAGGTGTAGCGTGAGAACCTTCTCCATCGCCGTATAATTCTTTAGCTAATTTATAAACTGAGCTACACATAAACCAATTTCCTACCTTGCACTTGACCAACCCCCCATTAGCAATATTTAGATCGGCCAAATGAGCATAAGTTTCTGAGAAAGCAGCTTTCAGAGTCGCAATATTGCCTCCATGGCCATTGATAAAGAAAAATTTGGTAAACCCAGACCTAGTTAAACAAACTATATAGTCACGAATTACTTGAATCATCGTACTAGGTCGCAGACTGATTGTACCTGGGAAACCTGTATGATGTAATGCCATACCTACATTAATCGTCGGTCCGACTAATGCTCCAACTGATTCTCCCACACCTTTAGATATAACTTCTGCACAAATAGCATCTGTGCCAATCAACCCTGTTGGTCCATGTTGCTCCGTAGAACCTATTGGCAGAATAATACCTTGAGATTGACTCAAATAAGTTTCGACTTCAGACCAAGTACTTAATTGTAGTAGCATTTTTTAATTATTTATACTTTTGATATTAAATATAAGTAACAAAATTAATCTGACTTTAAATATAAATTAACCTGTTAAATATACCCTAAATTCCTCAACCTTTGACATTTCAATGGTTAAAAACTGTTCCGAAACACAAAGGGGATGTTTTATTCATACATTCCTCAACCTTTGACATTTCAATGGTTAAAAACTGTTCCGGAACATAAAGGGGATGTTTTATCCATAAATTTCTCAATCTTGACATTTCAATGGTTAAAAACTGTTCCGGAACATAAAGGGGATGTTTTATCCATAAATTTCTCAATCTTGACATTTCAATGGTTAAAAACTGTTCCGGAACATAAAGGGGATGTTTTATTCATACATTCCTCAACCTTTGACATTTCAATGGTTAAAAACTGTTCCGGAACATAAAGGGGATGTTTTATCCATAAATTTCTCAATCTTGACATTTCAATGGTTAAAAACTGTTCCGGAACATAAAGGGGATGTTTTATCCATAAATTTCTCAATCTTGACTTGACATTTCAATGGTTAAAAACTGTTCCGGAACACAAAGGGGATGTTTTATCCATAAATTTCTCAATCTTGACATTTCAATGGTTAAAAACTGTTCCGGAACACAAAAGGGATGTTTTACCCAAGTTTTTCGGTCCGGACTGCTCCGCAAACAGGTGCCTAATTAGGGCTTGCCAAATAACTCTCAAAGTATTTACTGATATTGGCTTTAGCATTTTTGGGTTGAAAAAAGTACCAGCTTTTCAGTGGCAAGAGCTGCAAAAAGCTAGTATTTTGGGATGGTTATGGCAGAAAAATTGAGGGACAATTTTTCCGACTACCTCCTCTATAATTCCCATTTCTCCTGTCTCCTACCCTCACTCATAAGACTTTTTCAGCAAACCCTAAATTATACGTACAAATTTTTCGGCTGATAGCTGATAGCTAATAGCTAATAGCTCGTTAATCTCATTAAAAAATAATTTAACCTTTTGATAACCTTAAGTTAACTTTTGTTTAACTTACTAGACATAATATAAGGACATCAAAGTTTTGTATCCAGCACAACAATGCAATATGGAAGTGGGCAATGCTTACTAACTTGATACCTATCCCAAGAAACGAACAATGGCCTGACTACAGAGCAGGCTCCGCTATTCCTACTATTAGTATAGCAATAGCAATATTTCAAAGTCAGAATGCGTTGTATAAATGGATAAAAAAACCAGTGCTTTTAGCTGTTGGATGGTTGAACATTAATTTAAGCTAATTAGCTACAAAATTAGCGATCGCCTAAATTTTCACCTCAGGCAATATTAATGATTTACTGTCAAATACACAAAAGCGATATTTATGTTTTCCCCCGATATAAGCGAAAGTCTTTTAAAGTCTGGCGTGAGAATAACTAGCAAAGTTTTGCTATTAGAATCTGAAGAGCTATTTCGGGATATGTTAGCCTTAGCTCTAGAAGAACAAAGTTGTGAAGTAGTTATTGCTCCAGACGGACGTAGTGTAATTCCTACGGTTCAGAATTATTCATCAATTCAAAGTGAACCTTCTTTCAATCTTCTAATTCTTGATTCAATTAATGGTCTAGACTTATGTCGGATGTTAAGACATCAAGGCAATTCAATACCAATTATGATTTTAGGAGCAAGAGGCAGTGCAAATAATTGTGCTTTCTATTTAGAAGCTGGAGCAGATGATTATTTAACTAAACCTTTTGGGATGCGGGAATTTATGGCTCGTTGTCGGTCTCTGATGCGTCGCCAACGTCTAGGTCAACTGCCTCAAGCAATTATGCTCCAGTACAAAGATATAGTTCTTTATCCAGAAGAGTGTCGAGTAACTGTTAGAGGTCAAGAAGTGAAAATTTCCCCCAAACAATTTCGCTTACTTGAGCTATTTATGAGTTATCCACGCAGAGTTTGGTCTCGTGAGCAATTATTAGAACAAGTTTGGGGACCAGATTTTATTGGGGATAGTAAAACTGTTGATGTTCATATTCGTTGGTTACGGGAAAAATTAGAGTTAAATCCTAGTAAACCAGAGTATGTTGTTACAGTTAGAGGTTTTGGATATAGATTTGGGTGACATACTCCCGACTTTGAGACAAGCTACAAAGCGGGCTACGAGGGCGACTCTACTATATAGACATAAACTGAGCTAACAAGGAATGCCCGGCCTCTCTAATTGATTTAGCTAGATCGCCCTTGAGCCTCACGCCATAATCTGTGATTTGGCGTGAGATGAATCGGCGGCCAATTGAATGGGTCCGATGCCGATTCAATTTGCATGCCATCCCAGCATAAGCTTTCCCCCTAGTTGAAAAACTTGTATTATCTAATGTTGGCAGAAGACCCGCGCTCTCCCGAAGGGGAGCGTCGGGATGAATGCCAACCCATGCTATAATAATAAAACTACGAGCGTGTTAGTAATAGGTCGAAAACATTGAAAGCTAGATATAAATATCGTATCTACCCTAACCATATTCAAATCAAGAAACTAAATCAATTGTTTGGTTGTTGTCGGTATGTTTGGAACCAAAGTTTAGCACATTGCAATCAACTGTATGTTAACGGAGCTAAAAGACCAAGCTATGTTGATTTAACCAAACAATTCATAACACAAGCCAAGAAAGAATTGCTTTGGTTGAAAGAAGTAGCCTCTACTCCATTACAACAATCATTAAAAGATTTAGACCAAGCTTACAAAAACTTCTTTAATAGTTGTACTGGTAAAAGGAAAGGAGTCAAAGCAAGACCGCCTAAATTCAAGAGTAGAAAGTCAAAGCAAACTGCCAGATTTGTAGGTGCTAATTACCAGATTAATCAAGATAAAATCTATCTACCAAAAGTAGGTAAAATCAAAATAGTTTAGTCAAGGCCATTAGCTAGTCAGCCTACATCTCTGACTATAATTAAAGATTCAGCTAACCGCTATTTTGCTAGTTTTGTAGTAGAAATTAGTCCTGAATCTCTGCCTAAAACTGATAATTCAATCGGAATAGACTTAGGCATTTCAACATTTGCAACATTGAGCAGTGGGGAGAAAATATTAGCTCCCAAGCCTCTTAAAAAGAGCTTGAAAAAGTTAGCTAAGTTTCAAAGAAAGTTTGCCAAAACTGAGTCAGGTAGTAAACGTCGCGAAAGACGCAGGCTGAAAATAGCTAGACTACACTGCAAAATTAAGGATATTCGTACAGATTTTCTACACAAATTGTCTACTAATTTAGTTAGAAAATATGACATAATTGTATTAGAAGACTTGAATGTTTCTGGCATGATTCGTAATCGCAAGTTAGCTAAGGCAATTAGTGATTTAGGATGGCGACAATTCCGAACTTTAACAGAGGCAAAATGTGAGAAATATGGTCGTGAGTTTAGGGTAATTAACCGTTGGGAACCGACAAGTCAAAAATGCAGTTGTTGTGGTTTCCGTGGTGGCAAAAAAGAATTAAATGTTAGAGAATGGACTTGTCTCAATTGTGGTACGTTTCACGATAGAGATGTCAATGCTGCACTGAATATTCTAGAAGTTGTTCAACCAAAAAACAACCATAAGGGGGTTGGTAAGGGGGTGCTGGTTTCCCCACTCCTCCACAGGGTGGGGCGGAAAGCACCCCCTTACATAAATAAATGTTGATCCGCTTCGATCAAGATGTTTGTCTACCTCCCGAC
>NZ_JAAHGK010000539.1:0-4813 GCF_010672505.1 Okeania sp. SIO2B9
CTATGGGATTTACTGTTGGAGCTGCCAATAAAAAACCAATTGCTACTGAAACTGGCACACCTTGTAGTAATAAACGTCGAGCAACCGGAACATTACCACATTCACATACCGGGAGAACTACTCTTAGTATTAGTACGAGTAAAAGAATTCCAGGTTCCTAAATCTTTGCCAGAATATCCAAATAACATAGCTCTACTAGAGTCACTCAATCCCTGCACCAAAGTAAAATCAACTCCAGCAATACTAGGAATATTATCTAAACTCGCCCCCGTCAAATCAGCAGCTCGTAAATCAGCTCCTTCTAACTCTACCCCATTGAGTCGAGCATCACGCAAATTAGCACCTACTAAAAAAACTCCCTTCATATTAGAACCACTAAGAGCTGCACCTTGCAAGTTAGCGCCTGTCAAATCAGTACCACTCAGATAAGCACCCCGCAGATTTGCCCCTTGAAGGTCAGCTCCTCGGAGGTAAGCTGTATTTAAAAAAGCTCCACTCAAATCAGCTCCTGGTCCAACTGCTCCTGATTTTTTATAAGCAAATCCTTCAGGCCAAATTGTTTCACTATTATAGTAAGCTACTTGTAGTTTAGCTCCTGCCAAATTAGCATTAGCCAAATTAGCCTTTTGTAATTCAGCTCTATTGAGATAGGCATCAGTTAAATCTGCTCCACTCAAATTTGCTCCCTGAAGATTTGCTCCTCGTAAATCAGCACCTTTGAGATTTGCTCCACTTAAGTTTGCTTCACTCAAGTTAGCTCCAATGAGGATTGTATTATTTAGATTGGCCTGTTGTAAATTGCTTTGACTTAGATTGACTTGATATAGTTCAATTTGACTAATATCTATACCTTGTAGATTACTACCTGTAAGATTTTTGTCTTGCTGATAAGATTGAATAATTTCTGTAGCTGATTGAAACTGCATTTTGTTTGAGGAGAGTTTGCTATGTATAAAGATTTTAGTTAATTATATATTAATTAGATATATCAATCTTATTTGAGTTGTGAGATATTGTAGATTTTTAGGGAATACCGGAGCTGGGAATGAGAAACACTGAAGCAATAAAATTATCACATCCGATTCGGTGATTGCTATATCTATAAAAGTCTAAAGTATATATTAGAAATCTCCGGTCATAAAAAATAAAATCAACTATTGCACAGAAATTATCAATTATTTTTTTCTAATCTGTAGTTGCATGCAACGTCCCTACGACCTACTCCCTCTTTTGGAGGAGATGTCTATTTGATTTATCCTATAATTTTATGACTCTCAATTAGATTTTTATTGATTTTTCCTTAACTAAAAATATCCTAGTGGTACTTAGACATTTTTTGGCAGAAAAACGGCTTGAAAGTCAGTCTAGACAAGGGAATTACGTCAATGCCCTAAAAATGGCTAAAACCCTTGGTAATAAAGGATTTATACCTTTTTGACGTAAAAACCTCTACCTGTCTATATTTGAGCCTATATTCTGCTGCTATTTTGTGTAAGTCCCACTAGATGTTAACAAAAATTTAGAGACAAAAAAAATGAAATTCACACCACCAATGACAATGATGGATTTTTTTCTCAAAAGTGAGGGAATATGGTTTTCTCAACGTACTGTTCATCATTTTGATTCTGTTCAAGATGAGTCAGGGAAATCTAATTTAATCGTCAAAGTTTTAACAAAAGATGACCCTAAAGTTTTGGAAGTTTGTGAACAACAAAATTTAAATCCAGCTTTAGCAACAGGTGGTGCAAGTTTTAACTGGCAAGATAATTTAGATGATGATGAACCTAATCCCAATTATGCTGCTATTTTAGTAGATATTCCTGATTCTCAAACAGGCTTAACTGGAAAATTTTTGCGTAATCGTGGTTATGTTGAAGGTATTCCTGTAGTGGGTAGATATCATTTTGCCACGGATGGAGTCTTGACAATTGACACAGAATATGAAAGAAACCAAGGACAAGAACGTTGTTGGTTTCTGACAGATGATTTTCGAGTCAGAGTTAGTACAGTGCGAATGATGAATGGTGTTAATTTGATGGCCTATTGCTCCGAACGTCGTTGTATTACTCGCAAACAATTAGAAGAAATGATTCAAAAAAATTCTGCTAGAATCTCATCCTAAACAATAGATTTGTTGCTAAATAGATTGAAAAAAACGCTCAAACTACACCAAGAGTTTTGGCAATTTTTTACCATATCAAGCCACAAGTCTAATATCGAGTTATATCATGTCCGGATAATTAGTGATGAAAAAATTTTGGCGTTGGTAAATTAGGGTATGATATTTCCAAAAAGCCCTTATAGGTGAACTTTAATGCAATGTCGGTCATGCCAATCAACTCACGTTAACAAAAATGGATTTAAGAAAGGAAAACAGAATTACATCTGTGTTGATTGTCTCTCGACAGTTTTTAGACTGTTATCAAACACAAAAAGGTTATTCAAATGAGCTAAAACATGAATGTCTAACTATTCCTGTACCATTAGCTCAAAAACTTCTAACTATTTAGCGATCGCATTCTTTCCTCATCATACCTTCATTTACCAACGCCATATTTTACATTCCAGTTTAGTAATAAGCACTATTGATGACAGAGGCAATATGAAAACCCTTGATAATTGACAAATATCTTATTTATTTTGAGTGATAAAAACCTAACTTTTTGCTACTTCTAACCAACTATCAAATAACCCTTGATGACTAGCAACCCATTCTTCAGCGTGACGGCGAATATCTACAGGTTTATTCTCCCCATTTTTAACTTTTTCCTGTTGAAAATTAACATCCTCTAGAGGAATTTCAATCTGTTCAAATAAACTTTTCGCAACTGGATTATCCTGCAAAAAATTCTTATTTGCTAATATCCGAACTTTATCGACTGGAATACCAAGATTTTTTCCATTTACTGAAGTATCTTCTGCGGTGAAGTTTCCCTGAGTTTCTAATAAGGATGTAAAAGGAACGCCCAACCATTCCACATCCTCCTCAACTTTTAAAATTGAAGCTAACCAATGAGGAGTCCAAGTAAAATAAAGAATAGGTTTACCTTGCCGATAACGAGTCAAAGTATCCACCATCAAAGAAGAATAATCTCCTTCAATTTGCTCAACAGTATCCTCAAGTCCATAAACCTGTAAATGATGATTTATTATTCTTTCACACACCCAACCAGCAGTACAACCGATTAAATTTGCCTTACCATCACCATCTGAATCAAAAAGTTTAGCAATTTTTGGATCTTTGAGTTGTGATAAATCAGTAATATTATATTTCTCAGCAGTCTGTTTATCTATCTGATACCCCGCTTGACAATCAGAAATTAGCGTTCCAATCCTTTCTAATTTATCTTCCCCACCATTCTTGTCAAAAAATTCTTTTTGGGCAACTTGCCAATGAACACCAGTAAAATCCACATCATTATTACTAACAGCAATGTGCATTGCCGGAACATTCAATTGTTTTGCTCCTTTCACCTGATAGCCTAATTTCTCCAGCCCAATATTCACAATCTCCGTAACAAATATACCCGATGTTTCCAGACCAGAAGTAGACCGGACAATTATTCCATTCCCTGGTAATGCTTCATTTTTTGAGTTGATAGTAGTTTGGGACATTAATTGCCAGCTAGTAACACCAACCAGCAAAGCAAGCAAAATACTTATCCCTAGAGTTGTGCCTTTTTTTTTGGAAAAGCCACGAGACCGCCACCATCCAATTAAACCTCGCTCTTGCCAAGAATTAACTTTTCCCTGACTAATAGATTGAGTGATACGGTCGAGCATCACCGCAATTAAAACAATACCCAAACCACCTACAGTAGCTAGTCCGACATTTAAACGACCCAGACCTTGTAATACCATTTGTCCTAATCCCTCTACCCCAATCATTGAGGTGACAACTGACATTGATAAGGCCAACAAAATCGCTTGATTTGTACCAGCCAAAATAGTAGGCAAAGCCAAAGGAATTTGTACTTCTAATAAGACTTGTTGGGGAGTTGAGCCAAAAGCCAAAGCTGCTTCTACTGCTTCTGGAGATACTTGCCTAATGCCCAGATTTGTCAGACGAATTAGAGGGGGGACTGCAAAAACAAATGTGGCAATAATACCCGAAACTTCTCCAATTCCAAATAACATTACTACAGGTACTAGGTAGACGAAACTTGGAAGAGTTTGCATAGCATCTAGAAAGGGACGTAATATTTTGTTGAAGCGATCGCTAATGGCACTAATAATACCTAGAGGAATACCTACTAACATACAAAATATTACGGCTGTTAGAACCAGGGCCAGGGAAACCATTGCTGCTTCCCAAGCGCCACAAAAACCAATTATACAAAGAGCGATGATGCTGTAGATGGCTATTTTTCTTCCTGCTAATTGCCAGACCAGCAGGACAATAATTATGAGAAAAATCAAGGGGGGAACAGCTAGAAAACCAGATTTAATTATTTCCAGAGTATTTTTTATGGGTAAGCTGATAGCTTGAAATAGGGGACGAAAGTTATCAACTAGAAAATTAACAGCAGTGTTAACCCATTCGTCTAAGGGTAAAGTGTAAAACTGGAAAGGATTAAATATTTTGTCTAATCCTCCTTGAGTTGCAGTTATAAAGTAATTTGATATGGGAAAAAATTTGAACACTATATTATTGGCTCCTTTGGTGTTAGGTTTTATTCAAATCTTTAGGTAGCAGGGACTTACAGATATCTTCCTCCTATCTTCTTCAGCATTTTCATAACTGCGGTGACTACTGAGAATTAACCGCTCTTTTAATAATGCTTTTTCTTGCGGTCTCATCTTAATTTTCAAC
>NZ_JAAHGK010000054.1:0-12780 GCF_010672505.1 Okeania sp. SIO2B9
TCTCCTCCATCATCAGTAACTATTATTTAAGACTCAGCTAATAGATATTTCTTAAGTTTTGTAGTAGAAACTTGTGCCAAAATATTGCCTCAGATTGATAATTCAGTGGGGATAGACTTAGGCATCAAAACCTTTGCTACATTTAGCGATGGTACAAAGGTTGATGCTCCTAAACCATTGAAAAAGCGGATTAAAAAGTATCGAAAGTTAAGTAAATCATTATCCAAGAAAACTTTAAAGTCTAAACGATATGGAAAAGCTAGATTGAGAGTAGCTAAATTTCATGCCAAACTCAAAGACACTAGGACAGATTTTCTGCATAAATTATCCACTGAAATAATTCGTGAAAACCAAACAATTGTTTTAGAGGATTTGAATGTATCTGGTATGGTGAAAAACCGTAAATTATCCAGAGCAATATCAGATTTAGGTTGGCGGACATTCCGAACACTTCTAGAAGGTAAAGCAGAAAAATACGGTCGGGATTTGAGAGTAATTAATCGTTGGGAGCCAACCAGCCAAAAATGCAGTTGTTGTGGTTTTCGTGGAGGCAAATTAGACCTTCAAGTGCGAGAGTGGGAATGCCTTAACTGTGGTGCAAAACACGATAGAGACAAGAATGCAGCAATAAATATATTAGTCGCGGGCGGGCAGTCCGAGACAAAAAACGGACGTGGAGGCAAGCGTAAGACTACTGCCAAAGTAGCAGCAGCCTGTGTTAGCGGAGCTTTGCGTCAGCAAAACGTCAACCCACCGAGGAGCTACGGCTTGGTAGGAATCCCCGCGCCTTTAGGCCGGGGAGGATGTCAAGTAGACAGTAATTGGGTTTGGGAACACAGTCCGCCGAACCTAGGAGCGCCGGGTGTGAGGCAGAAGATTAAAAAAAATATAGTTTCGTTGATAAGTTGATAGATTAACCTTTCATTTAGGGAATAATATTTAGGTTAGGTTAGGCACTTTAGTATCCTTGACCAATATTTGTGCTATCCAAAATTCGGTTATGGGGTGCTGTTCGAGTTGTGCTGTGCTAAAAGTAGAGGTAGGGACTAAATTTAAGTCACTATAATATAGTTATATAAATTTACGGTTTGCCAACTAAACCATTTGCAATTAGGGGCAGGAAGGCTATTATGTCAAAGAATAAGTTTCTCAAAAATATATTTTATATTTTCCGTAATATCCGGAGTTGGTATCGAGTCATGGAGAGAAAGTTGAGGCGATCGCTCTGGAATGTAATAAATAATCGAAGTAGGTACTCAGGGGCAGGTTTTGTTTTGCCCACTGTGACTATGGTTTTGTTGGTAGTAGTTTTGTTGAGTATTGCTATTTTGCTCAGGTCTTTTGACAGGGCTGAAATGGCAAGAAATGTTAAGGTAAATCAGCAGGTGTTGAGTGCTGCTGCTCCTGCTTTGGAAAGGGCAAGTGCAAAAATTGATTATTTGTTAAATGCAGATCCTAGTCTTCCGAAAGGAACTCCCACAGACGATTTGTTATCTAGAACAATGTCGCCGGATGAAGATTTAAACACTGAAGATCGTTATACATTTGGTGATGAGACGGCACTGAAAGTAAAATTTGATATTGATGGAGATGGCTTTGAAGTTTCGGGAGAAGACGAATCTCTATTGGAGGACGATGAACAAATTACAACTGCTTGGAGATATCCAGTAGATACAGATAATAATGGTAATTATGATAGTTATACTCTTTATGGTATTTTCTTCCGCAGTCCTACAAGGGATACAGAGAGTGGAGAATTTAATAGAGAAAGAACACCGTTAGAAGCAAGAACACCGCCTCAATCACCATTTGACAGTTTGGGGAATCCAGGGTGTGAAGGAGCTAGTGGTACTAGCTTTAGTCTAGTGGGAAATTCTGGTTGGTTTAAATCAGGTAGCAACTTGAGGAAAAGTTTCTTTGTTTATACTGCAACTGTACCAATCACTGATACAACTCAGGCAGGTCTGATTTCAGCAAAGGATCAAAGTTTGGGCAAAGATTTTGAAAATTATAGTGGTACAACAGGATTTTCGGCACTGGAATATCAGCAAGACTACGAACGAAAATCCGTAGCAAATAATGCTGTGGTATACGAGAGCGATCTAGAAGCAGCTCCAGGTTTTGAGTTTAACATCAATGGCAGGATATTGGCAAGTAGTAACTTGATGTTAATGCACTTTGACGAATTTAAGATTTATCAGGTTAGTGGTAGAAGTTCCTGTTTTTACGAGGCTGAGAATAGTAAGATTCTTGTAGGTGGACAATTAATCAACGGTCGTACTAGAAAAGTTGACGATAACCCAGATCCGGTTACAGTACATTTATTTCAGGGTAAAGATAACGACCCAATTAAAGCAGAAATTAAAGATGGCGATACTGAGTCTATAAACAAAGATTCATCACCACTAGATGCAGCGTATAACGAACAAGCTTATCGTCAACGCATAGCTGCAATGGTAAATGCAGTTATAGATACTCCAGGTAACTATCCACCAGAAGTTACCAAACAGGTTAAGGATCTAGTAGACAACGGAACATCTGAAGAAATAGCTAGACAACAAGCACTAGAAGCTTATTTTAAAGAACGAACTCGCAAAGTTCCTTTTAAAGAAGTGGCGCTAGGTGCAGATGCTTTGGATGGAAAAACAGGTGCTGCTACGATTAATGGTGACGGAGAGAGTTTGAGGCCAATAGATGAGTGGATGTTTCCTACTACCTTCTTGTTTGAAGATAATCCAAAGGTAGGAACCAAAACGACTAACAGTGGTCTAGATTTATTGTTAGATAGGCCTCCTGCAACAAATCCAGATAACATAGTAGATGATGTCGAACAATACCTGGGCGATCGCATTCTTGTGGGTAATAACTTACCACTTAAGAGGTATGATAAATCTCAAGATCCACCACAATTTGTTGGAGAGGACACCACGCAACAAGTGGATGGTGCAACAACTTGGGACGATGATGATACACCTCGAACGCGTACAACTCAAATACAAGAATTGGCCGATCTAGGAAATCCAGATAGAAATGGTTTCTGGGAACTGGCAGCGGCACAAGAACCAGAAAGTGCTGTTGATGGTTATGGAGGTTTGCGAGTTATTACGGGAGCAGGGGTTTATGAGAGGCAAAATTCATTTTTACCACCACCAAATATTATTGAGAATGGTGAAGTCAAGAAATACGACGATCCGGCAACTACTGTCATCGAAGAATTTAAGATAGTTTGGCCAGATACGATGCCAATGTCGCCTATAGAAAATGTACCAGGTAGCGACCCACCCGAGGCTGTGGTTGGTAGTATGGTTTATGATAACGTTGATCAAACTTGGAGGAACTTATTTAATCCAGATACAGAAACCACAACAGTGACAGATCCCCCAACAATAGACCCCAATACTCCTAAATATGCAAAGGGCGATCTGCGGATGCGGGCAACAGCAGTCTATCACTATGCAGAGAGTAGTTATGAAAAGGGTACTACTCCTACTCAAACTCCTATTGCCTGTGTTAGTAGCTACTACGATCCAACCAGTGAAGAGACGGCAGAAAATTTTGATGCGACTACAGCTCCAAATGGTAAATCTAATAACGGTATAGTATATGGCCCTCCAACATACACAGTACCAGGGAAATCAACAGAAGACTCTACAAGCAAGCTATTGGGTGGAACAAGTCCAAGTATTCTAGAAAATCAAGCTAATTTGGTCTTCCCCAACGGTAGATTTGTTAATGGACCCTTGAGAACAGCTTTATTGAAGGATGCAGACGATCGGAACTTAGTAGACCAAGCGGCTATACATTCAACTGCTTGCGCTCTTGGTATTTTGGGTACTCCTGGTTTTTCTACTGTTACTAGCAACGTTATACCCGATGGGGCAATTAAAGAAGTGGCATTTTTGGATGGTAGGCAAATTAAGGCGATCGATGCAGATGACCCTGCTACTCCTAACGATGAAACATTTACTCTCAGCAGTAACCCTAATACTACTCCTGCTAACTTAACTGGAAATTACGATCTATCTCTTGAAGAACGTCAACCTTTAGAAGTTCGGGTGACTCAGTTAGACTTAAATGTTTTACGAAACACAACTATAGCTTTTGGTACAACAAATGTCGGTCCAAAACCAGAGTATTTGCTGCCCAATAGTGGGATTATTTATGCTAGTCGAGATGATGCACTTCCAGACAGGAGCGATCGCACAGAGTTTTCGGCAGATGGTATTGATGAAGATACCAGCAAGTTATTAAGTCCTACAGACTGGCGACTCGATCCTACTCGTCGTCCTAATGGCATTATGTTGGTCAACGGGGAAAAACTAAGCCGAAATGATAACAATAATGTGATAGGTAAAACTGATAATGAAAAAATCGAAAGTATAGTTAAGGAGAAAGGACTGATATTAGTGACTAACTTACCAGCTTATATTCAGGGTGATTTTAACTTGCACGATCATGGTGAATTTCAAGGTGCTAAAAATATAGATTGGGATTTCAATGCTTACTATAACCCCAATAAAAAACTAGACCCAAGCTTTGCTTGTCGTATTGGAGACCCCCGGATATCAGGATTTTGCCCTGAGGGAGATAATTGGCGTGCAGCGACTGTTTTGTCTGATTCTATAAGTCTTCTTTCTGGTAATTTTCGTCCGGGGTTCCGCAATGAGGGAGATTTTGACTTGAGAAATAATGTAGGTAATATAGTTACTGAGGGTTACGATCTTAGTGGAGATGGAAACATTAATAATGATGTTAATGGAAACAACACTTTGGATGCTAATGATGAATTTGAATTTACAGAACAAGACTTATTAACCGATCTGGATAAAAATGGAACGCTGGAAGATACAGTGAGTCTCACGTTTTATGAAGAAGAAGTGACAACTAAGTTGGCTAGGTTACTCAATGGTTTCTATGCCAACAACTTTGTTACTAATGGTTTAAGTAGTAATGTTGTCATCAATAGTAACCCAGCATTAGAGGACAATGATTATAGAAATAATGAAGATAATGCTGTAGATAGTTCTTATTTTAATAACTTTACGACTCCAGTTCAACGTCGAGGTGAGTTTACCGAATACTTGATGGAGATTTGTTTGAAATTACCTGTCTCAGCTTGTCAGCCTTCAGATTGGGTGGTTCTATTAGATGAGAATGGTGATGGTACACTAACACCAGGGGAAATTATCTCAGCTAATACCTTGTCAACTTCGACAGACATTGCAATAAGTAATCTTTGGTCTGGAACAACTGCTGAACCTCCTAAAGCAGAATATCAACGCTTTCCACGTCGGGTAGCTTTCTTGCGTTATTTACGTGATGAGACACTAACTCCTAATATAATAAACGATGGCTGGAATAATAAGGATAAGGATAAGGATACACCAGCAACAAATGTTCTAGTTTTACAAGATGATAATGGAACCTGGAGACCAGTTCCAATAGGAGTAGCATCAAAAACAGGTGGAAATCTAGAACTTAGCTACTATCCATATTCAGCTACTCTTAAAATAACAGGCGATAAACCTTATCCCCCTTATGACACAGCTAATCGTCCAGTTGACAGTAGTAACGCTCTCTGGTTCCACACAACTAATGGTGGAAAATTAGATTCAGGGTATAACTTCCCTCTCTACTTTGAAGAAAATTTAACTCAAAGCACAGTAAAGCAACCACTTTTAATGCCAGTATTGCAGATTCATGCTACTAGAAATAATGCAGCAGCAACTGGAAATGCTTTTCCCACAAACAACAATCAAACAGTCGATCAAACTAGGTGGTTGCCACAAGCAGCAGATACAACTTTCAATTTAATCTTAGCGACAGGGGATGTTCCTTCCAGAATTCTTACAGATACGGAAGGAGAAACTAACGGAGGTCTACCAAACCTGCCACGTTTCCTAGAAAACTGGAAAGACCGAACAGCAACTATCTCTGGTTCCTTCATTCAATTACGGCGTAGTGAGTATGGAACAGCACCATATCAGCAGGTCTTACCTTTTACAACTCCAAATCTTTTTAACAGCGATGATCCTGACGCTCTCAATACCTATAACTCAACTGAAACTAATGGTCAGGTTCCCTTCTTTATGCCACCAACAAGACAATGGAATTTTGATGTTGGTTTGTTATCTCAGTCTCCAGACTTGTTTGCTCTCAAACTAACAGGTCCACCAAGTGAGAGTAAACCTGACGAATATTATAGAGAAGTAAGTCGTGATGATGAATGGGTTGAAACTTTGCTTTGCTCTCTAACAGAGGATGACAGCAAAGCTGTTAATGACAATCTACGTCCAGATAACTGTATAGATAATTAGGCATTGCTGAATTAAGGTATGAAAGTAAGTTTATAGGGAACAGGGATCTGGGAACACCGGAGCTGGGAAAAGTTAATATTAACAAGCAGTTCAAACCATCCAAAATCAAAAATCCCAAATACAAAATTATCAAATCATACCCACCAGTCAGCAACGCCGATAATTAAATAAAAAGGAGGATAAAAATGATGAAACTGAAAAAAATGCAGGGATCTGGGAACACCGGAGCTGGGAAAAGTTAATATTAACAAGCAGTTCAAACCATCCAAAATCAAAAATCCCAAATACAAAATTATCAAATCATACCCACCAGTCAGCAACGCCGATAATTAAATAAAAAGGAGGATAAAAATGATGAAACTGAAAAAAATGCAAAGTTTACCTCGATCGCCCGCAGCAGGTTACACCATTATGGAAGGTTTAGTGGCAATAATTATGGTGTCTTTCTTGATGAGTGCAGTGGCACCTGTTATTGCCCTATCTGTAGGAACCCGCGTTCAAGCACGAAGGTTGGAGTTGGCAGCACAAGCGGCGAGGAGTTATATAGATTGGGTGAGGTATGATCCAGTCGATAGAGGTCCAAATCAAATAGGGTTAGATTTTAAAGATGTTAACCCTCCTCAATTAGGTGATTTGGTATGTCAAGATGGAGCATATTGCACTACACCAACTCCAAACCCTGCTCAATCTAATCAATCTAACTACCTTTTCTGTGTAGATGGAGATGGAGATCAAGAGTGTAAAAAAGATAGCCTTTCAGATATGTTAGTCCAAGGGTCTCGCAATCAAGGAATTACGTACAATGCATCACTATCGCCAGAAGAAAATAAACGTCGAGGTTATGCTTTAGGTGTGAGAGTTTATAGAGCAGATGCTTTTCAAGAAAATTCTCTTTGTCCTTCTGGAGCAGGTTGCCCTGACCCAGGAACACAGCAATCAGTAGTTACAAATGCTATCGGTAATCGTAGATTGCCAATGGTAGAAATAATCACAGAGATAGCACCAACAGAAAATTCATTTCAAAATTATCAAGATCGCCTAAAGTCTCCGACAAATTAAAGTCTGAAGAATAATCAAATAAAAAGTAAACGCAGAAAGAGGATAAAGATGAAAACTTTACTCAAATCACTCCTAAAAATACAATACCAACAAAGGCGATCTTCCATAATTAAACCTACCAGTGGCTTTACAATGATTGAATTGTTGGTAGGAACAATCATTGCTTTTTTAATAACTGTGCCACTGTTAAGTTTTGTAGTTGATATGCTCAACACAGATGTAAGAGAGCAAGCAAAGGCAAACAGCGAACAGGATATTCAAGCAGCAGTTGACTATATAGCTCAAGATATGAGTCAAGCGCTCTATGTATACGATCATGATGGAGCAGGGGGTGTTGTTGACGCAATTGAAGGTCAACTTCCAGAGAATGACGATGAAAATAGAAAACCCATTCTGGTATTTTGGAAACGGCAGTTAGTAGAAGAAGCTATACCTGTTTCAGCTTGCGCAGAACCTCCATGTAAAGATGACGATGCTTATGTATTATCGTTAGTTGCTTATTATGAGATTACAGAAGATGATGATACCTCTATTTGGTGTCAACCTAATGGTGAAACTTGTCCAAAGCGTATTGCCCGATTTCAAATTCAAGATGGTGTAACAGATTTTACAGGAACATATATTGATGAAAACGGTGATACGGATAAAAAATTACAGAGAGACAGAGGTTTTAAAATTCCTACAAGTGATGAAGGTTATGAGGGATGGACGAAAGAAGATGAAACTTACGAAAATAACTTGGAAGTATTAGTTAATTATGTTGAAAGCTTCACTCTCAATGAAGTTACCATCCATGAAAATACCGGTAATAAATTAGCAGAAATAACAATAGCAGGAGACTCTCAACGTCGTATTGGAGAAGCAGTTAATTGTGCTCAATCACCATCATATTGCCCGAAAGTAACAGCTCAAGTAGGAGGAAGAAGTCGTAAACCATTAGAGTAGAGTGAGATTGTTCAAATTATTACGATAAAAGATTCTATTAGGAAACTGACATGAAAAAAACAATACTATTGCAAATTTTACAGAATTATTTAGTCAAAATTCCTGGTAAAAAAAATCAACTGGATAAAGGTTTTACCATAATAGAATTATTGATAGTAGTCTTAATAATAGGAATACTGAGCGCGATCGCTGCTCCTTCGTGGGATGCTTTTATTACAAGACAGCGTACTCGTACAGTAAATAGTTTAGTATTACAAGCTTTACAGAAAGCACAAAGTGAAGCTAAGTCAAAAAAGGTAGAACGAATAGTTCAATTCCGGGATGTTAGCATTGATGCTGAAACAAATCCTAGCACAGGTAAACCTTATAATGATCCAGCAAGATTCCAGATTTACTCTACCTCTAAAACAACTCCAATACCAAATAGTGACTCATTCTGGCAATCTTTAGGAGCAAATGGGGAAATTAAATCAGGAATGGTCACATTAGTTTCTGGTGTATGTACAGATGAAAATTGTACTGCGTTTAATGCCACCCCAAACGTTACATTTGACTATTTAGGTACAGTGAGCCAAGATAATGTGCCTTTCATTGTCAAAGTTTCCACACCAGATGATGGACTCAAACGATGCGTAATTGTACAAACCCTCTTAGGTGGAATGAGAACAGCAGAAGGAGATGATTGCCCATAATCTAATTTAAGCCGATGCTTACCACAAAATAGCTGCCCTGTCAAATATTCAGGTAAACGACAGGGCAAATTTTTTATGCAAAAAAAGAGCATCATGTTTGACGTTCAATTATGAATTGTTATACCAAATTCACGCAAAGGCAGTTACATCTTAATTTGTGATTTCTTCTTAAAAGAAAAAATTATAAATTCCATAAATTCTAAAATTTCCACCTTTTTTCCTCTTTAATATTTATATTTTTCTTTCTCTGTTCCCTGTTCCCTGTTCCCTGTTCCCTGTTCCCTGTTCCCTGTTCCCTGTTCCCTATTCACGCAAAGGCAGTTACATCTTAATATGTTTTTCTTTCTCTGTTCCCTGTTCCCTGTTCCCTCACACTTTGCAATATTTTATGAAATTGGTATTAAAATAGTAAAGAGAGATACAACTATTTAAAAACAGTAAATCAGGGTTGAAATGAACGTAAAAATATTAAACTCCGTAATATCAACTATTATTAAAATTACTGCAAAAAATCTATCAGAAAAATCAGTTAAGCAAAAAGAAGCAGGATATACCCTCACAGAATTAACATTAGTCTTGCTAATTATTGGTATTCTGGCAGCGATCGCCACTCCTGGATGGCTAGCATTCATCAATAACTACCGTCTCCGCACCTCAACTGACAGAATATATCAGGCCATGTTTGCAGCTCGTCGTAATGCCATACGAGATAAAACTGCTTGGCAGGCAAGTTTCCAAGAAACCACCAATATTATTGGGCAACCCGTAATTAGGTATGCGCTACATAAACCAGCGATCGCTCCCAATGACCTACCAACCTCAAGTTGGAAATATCTAGAACCTGGTATTGAGATAGACGACAATCAGACAAATGACAAAGGCAAGTATGAAACTACCCTCCGGATAGTTAAACCCGATACCAATACAGTTACTACCAACAAAACAGACCCCATTTACCGTGCCCTTTTTAATTACAAAGGTTGCCCAGTTTACAAACCTACTGACCAATGTACACAAACTAGCATCCAAGCAAAAGGGCGTATTGGCATAAAACACCAGAACCAAGACAAACCAAAAAGGTGCGTGATTATTTCCACCCTATTAGGGGTAGTCCGAACTGGAAAAGACCATGCCAAAGCTTTAGACGGAAAATATTGCTATTAAAATGGTAGGTTGGGTTGAGAGAAACGAAACCCAACATTATCTAATTTCCCTCCATTATTGTGTTAGGTTTATCCTAACGGACAAGCTCCGCTAATACTACCGTTCTACCCAACCTACATTATCAAAAGATTAACGTATAAAGCCTTTTCTTTGAAGGGAAAAAAGAAAAAAATTAGGTAGTCCTGCATGGTAATGGTGAAGTAGAATTTGTAGGTTGGGTTGAGAGAAACGAAACCCAACACCATATTAAGGCGTTGCTGAATACTGGGATGATTGAGGCCGACACGGAGACACGGAGACATGGGGACACAGGGATTATGATTTCTGCTCTCTGACAAAATCATCCCGCAATTATGCAATGCCTTGAAGAAGGAGACAGGAGACAGGAGACAGGAGACAGGAGGAAAATTACATGGGGATTCGCTCCCCCAAGTAATGCGTGAACACCCCCGTTGACGGTGGGGTATTAAACCCACAAAGAAAATGATAATTATTGCTCTGCTGATTAAATATAAAAGCATTGACATATAAAGACTTTAGCCTTTTTGGGAACAAAAAAAGTGCGCCTGTTTCAGTCTAAAACGCTCAAAAAGGAGCGTATTTTAGGCGCATAGTTGGGCAGAAAAATCATTCTTACAAAACGCCCGCTCCTACTTCCTCGCTCCCGATCCATTTCTCCTCTCCTGGGAGGGGGAGGGGCGAGGGGTGGGTTGTCTCCTGTCTCCTACCCCTACTAAAATACTTTTGAGCGCAAACCCTAATTAATGTTGGGTTTCCCTCCGGGAAGCTCCGCTAACACTGTTGTTCAACCCAACCTACATCTATTTTCATTAGGGGTAATTATTAATTATTCATTGTTAATTATTAATTATTGAATAATATTATGTCCGGATAATTAGTTATAAAAAAACTTTCTCCTTCAACTCCAGTTTTTCTTCTTTCTTCCCTCTTTCCTCCTGTCTCCTGTCTCCTGTCTCCTGACTCCTCCGTAGTTATTTATTTATCACTGTTTAACCGGACATGATATAACATTTTCCTCCAATTCCAAAACCTGCCAAACTTCTTCCATCAACTCTTTCAAACCAATACCTGCAACAGCAGAAATCAGGAAAACTTTTCCCCTATTAATCTCTCTAAAATTACTAACCAACTCTTGAATTTCTGCACTTTCTAAATCTACAGCATCAACCTTATTCAAAGCTAAAATTTGATTTTTATCTTCCAAATTTCGCCCATAAACCTTTAACTCATTTTGAATAGTCTCAAAATTATCCACCGGATTAATATCTGTAATATCGACCAAATGCAACAATAATTTAGTTCGTTCAATATGCCTTAAAAATTCATGCCCCAAACCCAAACCAGCAGAAGCACCTTCTATTAATCCTGGAATATCAGCAAAAACAGTACCATCTCCCGTCCGTTTTCTCACAACACCTAAATTTGGTACTAGAGTAGTAAAAGGATAATCAGCAATTTTCGGACGGGCAGCAGAAAGTGCAGCAATTAAAGTAGATTTTCCCGCATTTGGTAACCCAATAATTCCCACTTCAGCTAACAGCTTCAACTCCAATCTTAACATTCGAGTTTCACCCTCCAATCCAGGCAAAGCATATTCGGGAGCGCGGTTACTATTGCTGAGAAAATGTTTATTTCCTAACCCACCTTTACCACCTTTTGCAACACAAAAACTTTGTCCGGGTTTAACCAAATCTCCCAATAATTCCTCAGTTTCCGCATCATAAATCATCGTACCAGGAGGCACTTCAATTAAGCGATCGCTCCCTGAAGCACCAGTCATATTTTTTGGACCGCCACGCTTACCATTTTCTGCTTTAAAAATACGCTGAAATCTAAAATCCAGCAAAGTTTGAAGATTTTCAATAGCCACTAAAATCACGGAGCCACCACGGCCACCATTTCCACCAGATGGGCCTCCGGCAGGCACATATTTTTCTCGCCGAAAGGCAACCATACCGTCACCACCTTTACCAGCTTCTACTTGAATTTCTGCTTGGTCAATAAATTGCATATTTATCGGAAATGCTGTTTAGTTGAATAAAAAGTCATGCAGAGGGGCGAACGACTCACAATGATTACATCTTATCAGAATTTTTGGGGAGTTGCAACACAATATCCTCCCAGTTTTTTTGAGCCTCACACAATGAGATTTGAGTGAGGTGATTTGTCAGTTGAGCGATCGCTTCTGTATATTTATATATCTATAGATTCATCCTGCTGATTTTTAGTTGAATAAAAAGTCATGCGTAGGGACGAACGACTCCCAATGATTACATCTTATCAGAATTTTTGGGGAGTTGCAATACAATATCCTCCCAGTTTTTTTTGAGCTTCATACAATGACATCTGGGAGATTTCTCTGTTGAGCGATCGCTTCTGTATATCTATATCCTGCTGTTTTCGTGTTGAATAAAAAGTCATGCTTAGAGGCGAAAAACCCCCAATGCTTATATTGTATCGCAATTTTTTTGGAGATGCAAGACTCAATTCCATCTATTTTTTTTTAAGCTTCACACAATGAGATTTGAGTGGGGTGATTTGTCAGTTGAGTGATCGCTCCTATATCTCTATTTATCATTTAA
>NZ_JAAHGK010000540.1:0-4811 GCF_010672505.1 Okeania sp. SIO2B9
TCCTCCTCGCTCATTACCATTTCTTCTGTCTCCTACCCCAGCAAAAAGACTTTCCATACGCAAACCCTAATTACTTCTAAGGTTTAGTCAGGGGACTTTACCGAATAATTAATAATTAAATAATTAAATAATTAAATAATTCAGGTTTAAAGCCTCCCCTTTCAAGGGAAAAAAAATAAATTTTTTCCTTTTATTCAATCCTCTTCCTTTTAGGGAGAGGTAATTATCAATTATCCATTATCAATTATCAATTATTGAACAGTAATTTTTATTCTTTCCTCAATTTCAAAGGTTGCTTTTATCTTCCTCAAAATTAATAGCTGATAGCTAATAGCTGACGGCTGTTTGCGCAGCATTCCGCAGGAAATGCTTACGTTTTTAGATATATCTAGATTTACCTTTTCAAATCAAATCTAGTTAATATTAAAATTCAACAAATCAAGTTTTGTTATGTCTAGTTGAATACCCACAAATCTGGCTTATGAGGGAACAGGGAACACCTGAGCTAGGGGAAATTTGAGAGATTGTCTCTGGAGAGAGAAGAACTTTTTTCCGGTTGTGTAAGTGCCTATTTTAATGAGGGTTGATATTTAGATATCAATCTTTCCAGCTCATTTCCGAGTAAGTAAAACATTATTTTTTAGAAAAAAGCCAAAAATAACTATTGCGGCATACGCAATAAAAGAACATAAACCATGATATATCTAGACTTGAAAAATAAAATTAAACTGCCTTAACATTAAATTTCTAAAATAAAGTTACATATCAATCTTTCCAGCTCATTTTCGAGCAAGTGAAACATTATTTTTTAGAAAAAAGCCCAAAATGACTATTGCGACATACGCAATAAAAGAACAGAAGCCTTGATATACATATACTTGAAAAATGAAATTCAACCGCCTTAAACCTAAGTTCCCAAAATAAAGTTACATATCAATCTTTCCAGCTCATTTTCCAGCAAGTAAAACATTGTTTTTTAGAAAAAGCCCAAAATGACTATTGCGACATACGCAATAAAAGAACAGAAGCCATGATATATCTAGAGTTGAAAAATAAAATTAAACCGCATTAATACTAAACTCACAAAATCAAGTTACACATCAACCCTTCAAGCTTATTTGTCAGGAAGTGAAACATTATTTTTTAGAAAAAGCCCAAAATGACTATTGCGACATACGCAATAAAAGAACAGAAGCCATGATATATCTAGAGTTGAAAAATAAAATTAAACCGCCTTAACACTAAACTCCCAAACAAAGTTACAGATAATATCCATTTAATGCTGTTGAAAAAAAGTCTACTACAAAAAAGAAAATAGTACATACTATGCCTAATTATCCCTTTCCAAAAAGTATCAATCGACGCTATATTAAAAAACGTCAAACTTATTACTTTTTCTATGAACCTTAAACGTAGAGAATTCCTTATCTTTCTAGGATCTACCGCAGGAACAATAACCCTTAGTTCCTGTCAAAAACAATCATCTACTCCAGCAATTGAAAAATCTCCAATTAGTGGAACTTCTATCAACAATATTAATTTCCAACCAGTCAAAGGTCCAATGCCTTTGACAACGAGTAATCAAGAGTTTAAAATGGAGAATTATACTAATTACGAAGTAGCAGATGATTTAATAATTCCAGAAGGTTTTACTTACGATGTTATTGGGTCATGGGGAGACAAAATAGGTGATTCACGTTTTGGCTACAATAATGACTATCTTTCCTACATTGAAACAGGTAAAAATGAAGGATTATTAACAATAAACTTTGAATATATTAGCCCTTTGCCTTGGGTAACAACTTATCAAACAGTTATTGGTAAATCTATGCCTTTTGCAGAATTAGCAACAGCATTTAGACAGGTAGGAGAATCAGGAATTAATTCTTCAGAATTACTTGAAAATTCCCTGAAACAAAATATTATTGCAACAGCTAAAGAAGCAATGATTGATATGGGAATAGGTGTAATTTCCATACGTCGCGAACCCGATGGAAAATGGGTAAGAACAAATTCAAAAATTGACCGCAGAATAACAGGTATTTCAGGATTAGAAGACGGGCGTTATTTAAAATCAACAGGACCAGCAGTAGCAGTTTTTAATAAAAAAGGCAAAGGTTATAATGATAAATTAGGCGATCGCATTATAGGTAGTTTTGCTAACTGTGCAGGCGGCACTACACCTTGGGGAACAGTATTTAGTGCCGAAGAAAATTTTCAAAATTATGTAGTAGAAGCAGTATATCCTGATGGTACTTCTGTTGACCCGACCAGAGAAAAATCCCTCTTTATTGGTGAAAGAGGAGTCGCTGGTCTGGGAAGTGTATTTGGTTTAGCTGGTAATAAGTATGGTTGGATGGTAGAAGTAGACCCAGCTAACCCTGACGACTATGGTACAAAACATACTTGGTTAGGTCGTTATCGCCACGAAGCAGTAGGTATTAGGGTAGAAACTGATAAACCATTAGCATTTTATTCCGGATGCGATCGCCGTAGTGGTCATCTATATAAATTTGTGAGTAAAGGTAAAGTAAAAGACCCCACCGATAAAGCTAACTCTCAACTTTTGACAGACGGAATGTTGTATGGCGCTAAATTTAATCCTGATGGTACAGGTAGTTGGATTTCCCTCCAACCTGATACTCCTGTGAATCCAGATTTGCCAGAAGTCCACTTTAACAATATGATTAATCTACCCCAAAGACCTGATGGTGGTAGCTTTAAAGCCATAACTGCTCAAGAAGTAGAAAGGTTCAAAAAGAAATATAAAACTCTGGGGGACCTATATAAAGGTAATGCTGAACAGAAACAAGGAGCTATTCTCATTGATGCTCATCTAGCTGCTAATGCTGCTGGTGTTACTTGTACCGCACGTCCCGAAGATACTCAGGTAGATAAAAATGGTAATTTATTTATTGCCTTTACCTCTGGGTCTCCTAGTAAATCTGATGGTAGTCCAGACAAACGTATATTTAAAGGTCCGGATGGTGAAGCTTACGAGTTTGGTTGGATTATGCGTTTGACTGAGGATGATAATCAACCAGATGCTATGACATTTAGTTGGGAAATGTTTGCTACTGGGGGCGAACCTATGGAGGGTGGACTAGGATTTTCTAATCCTGACAATTTAGAATTTGATGAACTGGGTAATTTGTGGATGGTGACAGATATTAGTACCAGTAAGCATAATAAAACAGTACCTATGAATCGAGTGGGTCAGGATGGCAAACCCATAAATCAGTCTACTCTTTGTGGTTTATTTGGTAATAATTCTATCTGGTATCTTCCCACTTCTGGTCCTAATGCTGGAGAAGCTTATTTGTTTGGAATAGCACCAACAGAAAGTGAAACTTGTGGGCCTTTCTTTACCAAAGACCAGAAAACTTTGTTTTTAGCTATTCAACATCCAGGAGAATATAACGGCATTCGCAAAAATATGACTTCAGAAACTCGTCAGTTGGCAATGAAAACGACAGATGGTTCAGATTTTGTCCAGAGTCGTACCGTGCCTATGGGGTCTAACTGGCCAACTAAAAAAATTAACGATCCTCCGAAACCTTCAGTTGTAGCTATTCGTCGATTGGATTCAACACCGATTACTTAATAGCAGGGAACAGGGAACATTGGGAAAAACATTTCCCTGTCTGAGATTCATCATCACTCTATGTCCGTGTCCTACCTATCTATTGCTATAGATATTGCTATAAATAGGGTTTGCTGAAAAAGCCTTTTTTAAGGAGTGGGGAACCCACCCCTAACCCCTCCCAGGAGGGGAAAAAGGGAGTAGGAGAGTAGGGGAGTAGGGGAATAATTTTTTTTGCCCAACTATGCGCCAGAAATGCGCTCCTTTTTGAGCATCAAGAGCTGAAAGCCAAGGTATTTCAGACCTAAAAAGGCACTTATCTTTATCTGTAAATACTTTTAGCTCACATTCCGCACGTCAATTTGTAACATTAAAAGTAGTATATAAATCCGTAGCTTGGTAGGTATTTATACTATGCAAATCATCTCAATTACTTTTTTCGTCGATCAAATTCCAAGTAAAAAATTTACGCATAAATACTTACTCTTATGATTACTCAATCACGGCAGCTATGATTTTCTTCTAAAATTCTGTCTCCTGTCTTCCCCTCCACGGTCGGGGTTAGGGGTGGGTTGTCTCCTGACTCCTGATTCGATGCTACATTTTGTGGTGCGGAATGTGGGTTTTAGATTTAATCAGCAAGGCCTAAATAGAAATTGAAAAACTGAAAAAGGATAAATAGTTATAAGTTGGTCGTTAAATCGAATGATTTTTTAATTTGACGTTATTATTTTAATTTCAGATTTGACTATCAGTTTGTCTGACTGTCCTTTCTTTGCTTAGTTTTTGGCTTGTTTTCTGAAAAAAATATTCTGAAAATTAGGTTGCAAATTGTCAAATTAGGTGTAAAATTTGCGACGAGACCGTAATTTTTACCTAAAAAACACAGGAGCATGAAAGCCATCGTCCTTTAAGCGATGGATGAAAAGCGAGGAGTCGGATTTTAATCCGAAGTATTTTATCTTACAAAAGTAAGCAGAAAGCTAAGTTTAGAGTTAAGCAGACTGTGTAGGGGCACTTTGACTTGTCCCCAAAGAGTATATCTTTGGTCAGCTAAGAAGAGACGGATCAACAGGGATTTATCTGTGTTGCGTAGTATCTACTTAGAATCCCCTAGGCAACAGCTCTGGGGAGTAGTCAAAAATAAAGGAAAAATCTAATTTCTAAGGTGGCGTCTTAAGCTCATCTCTTGTAAACAAACTGTATATACAGACAAAATAACTAAACA
>NZ_JAAHGK010000541.1:0-4810 GCF_010672505.1 Okeania sp. SIO2B9
AGGAAAAGCAGAAAAATATGGTCGCGATTTCAGAGTAATTAGTCGCCCTTGAGCCAACATCCCAAGTTTGCTCAAATTGTGGCTTTAAAGGTGGGAAGCTAGACCTTCAGGTGCGAGAATGGGAGTGCCTCAACTGCGGTGCAAAACATGATCGAGACGAGAATGCAGCAATAAATATATTAGTCGCGGGCGGGCAGTCCGAGACACTAAACGGACGTGGAGGCAAGCATAAGACTAACTTCAAGCTAGCAGCAGCCAAAGAAACGTCAACCCACCGAGGAGCTTAGGCTCGGTAGGAATCCCCGTGCCTTCAGGCCGGGGAGGATGTCAATGTCACAAAAATATCAAACTAAGCAAAAATTCCTATTGCGACATACCCAACAAAACCACCGACTACCAAAAAAATATCAGACTAAGCAAAAATTCCTATTGCGACATACCCAACAAAACCACCGACTACCAAAAAAATATCAGACTAAGCAAAAATTCCTATTGCGACATACCCAACAAAACCACTAGATGTCTCCTAAAAATAAATCCCGATCTAACAATCAAAAATCTTATTTTGGTCTAGAAATTATCAGCAGTATATTAGAACATATCCACAGTCATCCTCAATTCGATCGCAACGTTTACTGAGAATTAAGTATGAATAAAGAGAAAAATCATTAGATACAAGCAATAAAATTACACAAACAACGGCAAGAGTTAGTATCAACAAAAAATACAATAATTATTGCACCTGTTAGTAGTATATCGCCATGATTATCCCCATCATAGCAAATCATTTTTACTTTAATTTATTGAATAAATTTGACAACATTTCAACTACCTTTAAATTCAATTCAGAGGAGTTTCAACAATTAATAATTAATAATTAATTATTACCTCTCCTTGAAAAGAAGAGGATTGACTCAAAGGATTTTTTTTTTCTTTTTCCCCTTAAAAGTGGAGGCTTTAAACCACAATTTATCGGTAAAACTACTGCCAACGATATCTTTAATTACTGGTTTCTAATGATTGGGTAATTGTTACCACCAAATCTGCTAAAACAGGTCATTTCAGTTATCAGTTATCAGTTGTAAAAAAAACTCAAGCGATCGAGAAATTGTTAAAGAAATTACGAGCAAATTAAGTAAAAATTTTTATAATACTAAATCTGGTTGAAAATCTTACCGAAAAATTAAGGTATAAAGCCTCTCCATTCATGGAGAAAAAAGCGGTCGAGGGATGGCGTTAGCGGAGCGGGTCTGTAAGAACGGGTCTCCTCGCCATATCCAATCGACCAAGAGAAGAAAAAAATTCCTTTTAACCCAATCCTCTTCTTTTCAAGGAGAGGTAATTATAAATTATAAATTCTTAATTCTAAATTCTTGAACTCTTTCCTTTTCTCCTCTGGCTTTTCCTGTATTAAATATCATCTAGAAACAGCAAAAAATAAAATTAGTTAAAAAGTCAACCATTCACAAGAAATAATCGCATCAATAAAATCGTCAGATAAAGCAATAAAATCAGAATATGTAATTAATTTAATACTTTGTTTATCCACTTTTGATAATAAATCTTCCAAAGGTCTTCTATCTCTAGGAAATACACTATCCCACAGATAAAACATTAACTTATTTTCTATAGATTCTTTCGTAACTTGATTATCTTCAGACTTCAAAAACCAAACCCCAATTTGTTTATCTTCAATGCGGCGAATTAGATGATGATTGACCTTAATAAAATCATTCAACTTATTCACAAAAGAAACCCATTTCTCATCCCTACCTTCGATCGCTATATCTTTAATTTTTTCTATCCCATAACCAGGCACATCCACATATTCCCAATCCCATCTCCGTTTGAAAGCACTATCTAAATAATAAATCGACTCATCCGAAGTATTAATCGTCGCAATAATCGATAAATTTCTAGGAATAGAAATTCTCTGACTTGTCAAATTTTCTAAGACCCTTAAACCATCCTGATTATTACTCATTTCTAAATTCATCTTTGTCATCTTACAAAAAACATCAAAATTACTTCCATCCACTTGTATATTTTTATCAGTTGTTTGAGCATCATACCCCATAGAACCTAACAAAGCCACTATTTCTAACTCTGATAAATTGACATCATAAGTTGACCAATTATCTGTTTCTCTATCTAATAATTGAAAAATCGGACCGAATATAGCAGCAGCATTACCTCGGTTTAATTCGTCAATTACTAACAGCACATTCTCATTACTATTATTAACTAAATGTTTGTAAGCTAATCCTAATGCTCGTAAAAAATGACCTTGATAAAATTTATATATAACCGAACTGCCGATAGTCTGTGGCAATAATTTTCCTACAAAATCAGCATAAGTATATTCAGGATGAAAGACTGTTTTAATTGTGTTTTCTAATGATTTTGTTTGTTCATGCCATTTAATTCCCAACGAATTAGTTGCTATCTCTCGCACTTTATAACTTTTGCCTGTACCTGGGCTACCAAATAGAATTTTCTGAATAGGTCTAGCAGTTATATTTTCGTTGTGCATAAAATATCTTGGAATATATTGAAATTAGGCAAAATGGGTCATTTCAGTTATCAGTTATCAGTAACAATTTCATACTTTTTATCTATATGCTTGAATTTTTGACAAATTATTTAACACTGCTATTTTTTTGAGTATTTATTATTTAGAATAAGCTTTGAATAATTATATAGTAAGTATCATCGCGATATAGAGACCAGAAATAAATTTTGAATAAACGTTAGTCTGAGAAAGTACATCCAAAACTTAGTTATTTCAACTTTTCTTTATATATTTTTACTAAGTAGTTAAGCAAAATTAATTGTATATTTGATAGTCAGCTTAAATAAGTAGGAAAAATTATTTTTAGATTGACTACTCAAATACAAAAGTATATTTTATTCCCTATTCCCTGTTCCCTGTTGTATAGAAAATATTAAGGCAACAGACAATAGGAGTAATAGTTTCAAATTTTTAACAAAATTATTTCTAACTAAAAATTTACAAAAAATAATAACGGTGCGTCACTGCGCACCGCCAGCTATAATTTATATAGCGCCTCACCAGTATGAAAATTGCTATATATATAATTTAACCAAGAAAATAATCAGGCTAAAGATTGACGCATCGGAGTACGACCATAAGGATGTCCCTTGTAACTAATTACGATTTGATGAGCTAACCATAAATCTAAACACCGACGCATTAATAGGTAGCGATCGCGCCAAAGTTGATGGCACTTTTCCGTAGATGGGCAGTCAATCACCATTACTACCCTAGACCCAACTAACTCGCGGTTTAACTGACAACTGTCTAAATCTATAGGACTACGAGTCTGAAACCGTTCAATTGCGACAGATTCTATATTATTCATCTAAAAATATTTCGGTAATTTGGAAACCCTTAGCTTTCGCTAGGGGATCAATAAAGATCGGCCATAGCCGAAACGAGAATGTTATAGGTCGGTATCATGTCAAAGGTACTGGCTTAACCCACTATGCCTGTTTAACCATTGAGTTCTAGAGGATAGGACTGGCAGAGAGAGCATCTCAAGATAGGAACTTTAACACTAACCTGTAACTTAGACTGCAAATATCTAAGGATAGTCAGGTGTTGGCTGGCAAAGACTTCAAGCAGTCTATCCAAGCCCTTGAACTTTAGTCCTGGGATTCCTGACTACATATCTTTATTGATTATAAAATAAATATAAAGAACTTTGGGAATAATGTAAAGCGGAAATTTTTCTAATTTATGGTTTTCTTGCTGTCAAAACAGATACTTTTTCTTAAAACAAAAGTCAAAAATAAAAAGTCAAAAGTTTTAATTTGATTGAAAATTGATATAGCAGGCAACAGGCAACAGTGGGAAAAGTATTTCTCTGTCTTACGGTTCATCATTAACATCAGTCAAACACCAACTCGTTCCTTGCTATACATTTTATTTCGGATAAAATTCTTAAAAGTCAGTATAGATAAAGAAAAAAAGTCTATGGCTGAGATGAAAGTTACTCAAAATGCGCCAGCTTTCGATCAACGCTATCCTAAATATTGAGATATATCAGATTTTCCCTATCGGTAAAGCAGTCGAAAGAAAGGTGAGGACAGATCAAAAGCAGAACACTCAGACAACGCCAGATTTTTCCTTCTGCCTCTCTTGGTGCGCATTCCCTCTCTTGGTCAGCATTCCGCAAGCGAGCTGGCGTCGTCGCGGGGTCTGACCGCTTGCGTCTGTCGCCGACGCGGGGTCGCACCGCTTCTGCCTTCTGCCTTCTGCTATAAAACAAACATCAATCCAATCATTGGGAGGCCCCGTGTTATCTAGCCTGACAGCAACTAATTCTCGCCGAGCTGAAATAGTCGAAATTGTGTTCCGCAATGGTTGGGACTATATGAAAACCCTCCTCACAGGGGGCAAAACTGGCGAACCAGATATACCAACACCAGAAGTTCTACGCAATATTCTTGTAGATTTAGGCCCAGTATATGTAAAACTTGGCCAGTTACTCAGTACCCGTCCAGACCTATTACCAGCAGACTATATTGACACCTTGTCAAGTTTGCAGGCCAATGTACCAGCAGTACCTTGGTCAGAAGTGGAAATCTTAATTCGTCAACAATTATCCCAACCTCTAGAAGAAATATTTAGTGATATTAATACTGAGTGTGTAGCAGCGGGTTCCATCGCTCAAACTTACAAAGCGACTCTAAAAGACGGTACAGAAGTAGCTCTAAAAGTTCAACGTCCAGGTATTGACAGAATAATTGACAAAGATACATCCCTGCTAAAAAGTTTAGCTGAATA
>NZ_JAAHGK010000542.1:0-4807 GCF_010672505.1 Okeania sp. SIO2B9
TAGGGAAAATATATAATGATTGTATGATCTATGTTCTATCTGGATATGAAGCAAACAGAGATTTAGTACCTATAACCCTACTGACTACTAAAAATCATACTGTTATTCAACAACGCCTAATACCTGATTAACTCTAAACGAGTTTAATCCAGGTCAGAGGCAGATATAAAGGCAGAAGGGATATAATTTTGTAAGACAAGTTGATAACCTGCTAATTCTAAAGAATGTCCCACCTTAATAGTTAACTTAGATAGTTGATCCTGTAATGATAGAAATTTTGATTGAGGATAATCTTTTTGAGTATAATTACACTTGACTAAAGCTACATCGAATCTACAAGAACAATCTGCTAATTCTGGGCGATCGCTTAAAAATATTTCTGCAGTTTGCCATGATTTTGCTTGTTTTGCTTCTGTAACTGCGAGTAAACCATTTTTATCCCAGTTACCCCGACTACGAGTTTTGACCTCCACAAATATCAGAATTGGAAATTTTTGAGCTTGGTTATCTTCCAAAGGAGAAGTTTTTAGGGCAATAATATCTAACTCTCCCCAGCGACATTGCCACCGTCGATGGAGTATTTGCCAACCTTCTTGAGTTAACCATTTTGCCACTAAATCTTCTCCCAAGAGACCTCTGTCAATTTTTGAGGAAGAAGCAGATTGCCTAGTTGACATCCTCCCGACGCTGCTCTACGAGACAGGGCGAGATTCCTCCTTCATCGTTGATAGGGGCTTTCTGTTTCCTCCTCCGGAGGAGCTGCGCTAACATAGCACCCGCCTTCCGGGATTTACTCCCTTCAGGTCTTACAGTCGCTCCACAGATTGAAACTGCGAGTCCCGCAGCCTTCTTGGTGGGTGTTCCCTTGCGTCTATCGCCGACGCGGGTTTCCATCCGCAAAATATTTATACTTGCCTTAACATCGCGGTCATGGTGAGTGCCACACTCAAGACAATCCCACTCCCTGATATTTAGAGGCAATTTCTCAACCACATGACCACAATTAGAGCAGCGTTTGGAACTGGGAAAATATCTGTCAATCTTGATTAACTTTCGGCCATACCAATCAGCTTTGTACTCTAATTGCCTGACTAATTCTCCCCAGTTAGCATCACTATCCCCCCCTCTTGCTCCTCTCCTGGGAGGGGATAGGAGTGGGTTGTGGTTCTTGACCATGTTTTTAACTGCCAAATCCTCAACCACTATCGTTTGATTTTCACGAATCAGTTGTAGGGGAACCGTCAGATTGGCGACGTATGTTAGCTTGTGAGTATAGTCAAGCCTTGAATCTTTTATTTTTCCGTGTATTCTAGCTACTTTTAATTTGGCCTTTTGATAGTTACTTGAGCCTTTACTCTTACGCGAGAGTGACTTTTGAGCTAACCTCAGTTTTTTGTGTAACTTGTTAAGATTCTTTGGGTTAGTTACTTTTTCCCCATTAGTAGTTAAGAGACTGGTGATTCCTAAGTCAATACCTAAGAGTTTTTTGACTGCCTTGAGTTTTAAATCTGTGGTGTCATTAATTCTCAAAGAGACAGACCATCTACCACTAGAGTCCAGTTTGACTGTTATTGTGGTAGGTAAACTATCATTAGGTAGTTGCCTAGTCCACCTAATAGGTAATGGTTCTACACATTTGGCTAGATATACTTGACCATCTTTCCACTTAAATGCTGACTTTGTGAATTCAGCACTACCACCATTTCGTTTTTTCTTAAAGTTAGGATATTTAGCACCTCCACTAAAAAAGTTAGTGTTTGCGTAGGATTCCGTAGAAAAAGCAGTCTGTAGATGTCTCAAACCTTGTTGTAACGGTACACCGTTAACTTCTGTTAGAAAATCTAAATCTTCCTGTTTTTTCCAACAAGTAAGCATAGCTGAAGTTTGTTTGTAGCTCAGTCGTTGTTGCAGTTCATACCAAGCTTGAGTTCTAGCAGCTAAAGCTTTGTTGTAGACCAAGCGTACACAACCGAAAGTTCTCCGCAACAAGTTTTCCTGTTCTGGAGTCGGGTAAAACCTAAATTTATACGCTTTTTCAACCATCTACTGTTAGCCAAGTAATTTTTAAAGTCTAACATATTGTGTGTGAGATATCAATATTGATTGGTTTTCGCGAAGGAAGCTCCCACAGGCCGGAGAGCGCGGCTCTCCAACCAACGTTGTGATCAAGAAAAGCTCATTTTGGTTTATTCTTCTTATTATGGTTATGGACTGCCTGGAGTAAATTAGACAGAAGTAGTATGAATTTTAGACAACAAAAAACTTCCCAAATTTTAGTCAGCTTCGTCTTTTCACTAATAGTATATCTCATTACTATTGGGGCAATAACTGCCTTAATATTTACTAACCCAACACTCACTCTAGCTGATGAGTATAACAAGCAAATATTAGTGGGTGTTGATTTTTCTGGTCGAGACTTAACTAATGATTCATTTACTAAATCTATTCTGCGTAAAAGTGACTTCAGTAACTCAAATTTAACTGGTGTTAGTTTGTTTGGCGCTCATTTAGAAGGAGCTAATTTAGTAGGAGCTAATCTGAGTTACTCTACTTTGGATAATGCAATTTTTAACAAAGCAAATTTGACTAATGCTATTTTAGAGGGTGCTTTTGCTTTTCATACTCAATTCCGTGGTGCAATTATTGATGGAGCAGATTTTACAGATGCTTTTTTACGAGCAGATACTCAAAAGGAGCTATGTAAAATAGCTCAAGGTACGAATCCTATTACAGGTAATGACACAAAGGATACACTCTTTTGTGATTAATTTTATTGGCTTGATTTGAAGTAATAAGGTAGAGGGAATGAGCAGAAGTAAAAGTGAAGTACATTTATTTCGATCTTCCCTTTTTTATTTTCAATATATGGGAGTAAATCCTATTTTTGATTGGTATTTTATTAGATAGATAACCACACAATAATTCAATAGTTGTAGTAAAAAAGATTAGATAGGGTGTGTGACAGTATGCTTACCATTTATGGAATTACGGTCGGTTTTACACTTGACCATGTGCTGGAGGATAGTGCGTTATTTCACACGCTTCGTACCCTATGTTTTTGATATTTATCTGACAAACACTGTATAAGTTACACCGTTAATCTCATCAATTAATGCTTTAGTATAGCCCTAGGAATATGAGAAAATTTATTGATTTTTAGACCTATTATTCCTTGTTATTTCTTGTATCTTGTATAGCAGAAGTAAGAAGGAATAATTTTGTGTTATCTGAGTTTTATAGCCATCGAAGCCAAGATTATGACATTTCTAAATTATCTAACTCAATTATAGATTATTTTTGATTTTTGTCTTGCCCATAGCGCTATAAGACTATCAAATTATTTAATATTAATTAAACTTATACTTAATTAATTAACATATTTATAATTTAAACTAATTTTGACAAAAAAAGTTGAAATGAGCTATCGAAAGCCAAATTTTAGCGAAAAATCGCAATTTTGCGCCTGTATGAGCAACCTTTTCATAAACGCTACAAGTCTTGATATGCAATAAATACAGAGTTTTTGCTTCTCAGCCAATTTTGATGTATATTGATAACAAATTATTCGCTCTGCGTAGGTGCTTATTAAAATGAATCATGTTTTTATTAATTATTCATAGTATAGCAGTCGAAGCAAAGGGCACGGACGTTAAGCGAAGCGAACAGCATCATCAACTCTCCATAGGAAAATCTTTTATTGTTCCTTTTGACTTTCTGACTCAGTTTTTAATGGGAAACCATTGACATCCTCCCGAAATTGCGCTTACGCTACAACGCGGGATTTCTTAACATCAATAACTTTTTGTCTTAAGTCGTAGCTATAAGGAGCAGGCATAATCTTTCCTAGATAATTTTTCTCTATTAGACATCTCCAGAAAAGAGAGAATAAGGAATAGGGAGAAGTAATTGATAACTTACGGATAAGAATTGATTTTATTTTTTTTTGGAGAAGTCTATGATGTCCGCGCTCTTTGCTTTGACTGCTATAAGCTTTTAATATGTCCGTGCATTTCCTTCAATTGCTATAAAATCAAAACATTATTTTGTACAGCTTCACATCAAATTGGTATCAGGAATTTTGGCGTTGGTGAATCAAGCGATGAAACCTAAATTTAGCGAAATATAAAATGCTTTTCAGTTAATAGTTAGACAATTGCCATTAAAGCACAATCATAGCCACGTATTACCAACGCTTGATTTTTTTAGTTAGCTAATTCCCCTAAAGGTACTTGTATTAAATCATAGATAGTGGTGCTTCTTAATCTCTCCAGTTCCTGAATCCACTCTGATTCAGAATAGAATTTTTCTTGATACTTTTTAGCCAATTCAAAGTCTGTCGATAAATCAGTTTTTTGCCACATACTTAAAACGGTGCTACGACGTTTTCTACACATAATTAATTCAATAGTTGCTATTGTAGAACGGATTTCTAAAGGCGCTCTAAGAAGATTTTTCTTTGCCTTTTCATCTAAATGAAAAAGATGCTCTACTTCTGATAGTTTATCTGGAGCATCTAAACAACTATCTTGCAATTTTGAAATTAAATCATCTGAGTCAGTAATTTGATATTCAGACATATTTTCTACATCAATAATTTGTTTCCACAAAAATCGATTGTGAGACAAACTAAACTGTAAATCTCTAGCCTCCATTGCATCTTTCACATCTTGACGATATTTCGGACAATGTAAATAAATACGCAGTAATAAATATTCTGCTTCTTCTAATAAACCACGCTCTCGAGGTGGAGATAAAACTTTTTGTGAAGTATTATTTTTCCCTTTAGTAGAATTTCTACTATTTTGTC
>NZ_JAAHGK010000543.1:0-4806 GCF_010672505.1 Okeania sp. SIO2B9
CTCCGATAATTGACCTATCAAATCAGTCAATTATCGGAGGTTCTGGATAATTGAAAGGAAATTCTTTTCTCAAGTTGGTAGTCAAAGATGCAGTGAATTGTTTTTCTATCGAAGATACATTTCCTTGAGCAAAAACTTTGAGATAAGTAGTTCGTTGTAATGACCAGGTAAATACAGAAAGTTCTTGAGTAGGATCTTGAGAAAATTTCATAACAAAACCATCTGAAGTCAGAATTTTATCACCGAACCCTGGTTGAAATTTATGCTGTAACCATTGACAAACAGTTTTTGTATCTGGCGTTGGTACTTCTAGGTAGAGAATTTCTTTCATCTGTTTTTTTGGGAATTAATTTTTAATCTTAAAATTGACAATATTTTAATTTATGCTATAGTTGTTAGATAAAACTTTAATCAGATATAAAAGTTTACAATATTTTCTATTATTAAGTATACCCAAGAAAAATTTTCCCTTGGGTAGTATATTTTTAAGTTTCTACTCTCTCTTGAGATGAATATCTTAAAATTGGTAAACTTCGTTCAAGCCTACAAAATAGTTTAGCCTCAATCAGTAGAGTAGTGACAAAATCTCAAAGACAGTAAGGGAGTAGATATGAATTATCCTGTACCTACAAACGATGGAGAAGTAATTGCTTTGCGACAACAGCCAGTTAACGATGAACTTGTCGCTGTAGCTATGGCTGGTATAGTTAATGTTGCTCGTTCTCAAGGAAAGTCTATAGAGGAACTTAAGGCAGAGATTCTTGCGGACGATAATTTATTAAATATGGCCCAAAGACAACTGTTAAGTCAGGTTCTTAATGAAGCTTGGCAGTATTTGCTATGACTTACAAGAATAAGGAAGAGGGAAGAAGGAAGAAGGAAGAAGGAAGAAGGAAGAAGGAAAAATATAGCGTTGCATATTTGCGGGATGAATTAGTGTGGGAAGTGTGGGAAGCGTTGCATATTTGTGCATTGGAATTATATAGTATTTTCAAATGAGATGTAAATCTAGATTGAACTTTCTTCTAATCAAAAAATGCTGTCTTGAGTATCCATTAATTATTGTGCAAAGCTACTATTTAATGCTGTTTTCTCTTCTTTACTATTCCCTATTCCCTGTTCCCTGTTCCCTTATTAAGTAAGACTCTGTTTCCGCATCTCAAATAAAAACGCTATAGTTTCATATCATGTCTCTTTAAACACCCACAATAAAAATTTTAGGGAACAGGGAATAGTGAATAGCGAATAGGGATAAATTTATCAGAGAACACATTTTTATTATCGCTAATTAATAAGATTGGATATTAGAGAAAGAGCAAGTATAAATATGAGATTTACCTTTTCTGCAAAGATTTATCTCTTAGTTAAACAATAGCGCATTAATTATTATTATGTTTACTTTTCCCTCACTCCCCCGCTCCCCTACTCCCCCGCTCCCCTACTCTCCTAACTGACTCCTCTTCCTCCAATTAAATCTAATTTTGTTGAAATTTATCTAACATATCTACTGCAATTTTTTGATTATCAGAGTCGCCATCCAATCCAAAGAAAAAAGCCGCCTGCTGAAAATTTTCCATCGCCTCACTTTGATTTCCAATTAAGTAGTAAACTATGCCTCTATTAAAGTATGACTTAGGATTATTAGCATCAATCTTGATAGATTTATTTAAATCTTGAAGAGCCTTTTTCTGCTCTCCTATTTGTAGATATTCATCCCCTCGATAATAATAAGCTTTAGCATTTTCAGGATTAATTTCTATTGCCTTATTAAAGTTAGCGATCGCTCCTATTCTCCTTCCTAGTTGAGAATAAGCAACTCCTCTACTTAAGTAAGCTTCACTTTGACCAGGATTGAGACTTATAGCTTTATTTAAATCCTGAATAGCACCTTGATAATTTCCTGCTTCCATCTTTTGTTTAGCCTGGTTATTTAGATTAATTGCCTGTTTAGCCATATTGAATCTTTGAGTTATTACTTGATAATTTTCTCGATAAAGCTTTAATTTTTCTCTAGCTTCTGAATATGACAAACTTTCTTCAGAAATTTTTTCTAATAAATTAATTGCGTATTGCCATTTTTGCTGCGCTTGATACCAAGTATCAACAGGATGAGGAGGATTTTGTACTAATAAAGCTGCAGCCATTGCAGATTGTTTTGCTAACCTTAAATAGATTAATCCATGTTCTGCTAAATATAGTTTTCGCTTGACTGCAATGAGTTGATAATTTAGTTTAGTTATTTCTCTAGATACAGGTTGTAAGGGTACACCAGGCAGTTGAATAACTTGTTCTAAAATATCTATTGCTTCTGGCAATTGAGCTAGGGCAGCTCTAAGTTTATTAACATCAGAATCTTGATTAATATCTCCTAAATTAGCTATCTTTGCTTGAGCTAGAGCTATGGATTTTTTTTGTACATTATTTAGCAAAAAAATTGAAATGCCGTAACCTAAAACCAGGATAACTATAATAACTTTGACTAGGTTTCTTTGACCCATAGTTGCTCCTTTCAATTTCATCAGTAAAGCAATTAGCAAATCATGTATTAGCCGTTAGTTTTTTTTATTTACCATATCTTAATCTTATACCAATTTTATCGCAATAGTAAAATCAAGAGAGAAGAAGATCTAAAGGTAAAAAATGATAGAAATAGGTAGGAAAAAGAATTGGATTAGGTTCTTCAAAATATAAATTTTCAATTTCATTTTTGTAGCATTATTTTTGATCAATGGTATTACCTGATATTTTTTTTAACGAAGAGCAAAAAATATCAGAATAATTTACTTTTTTGCATGCTACAGATATGATAGAAAAGATTTTTATATGAGAATAGCAGTATGGACTTGAGAGGAAACAAATATGGCCGGGGTATGTAAAATAGAAATTACAGAAACAGTCCCAGAACTCAAAACATTGCTAAATGGCCAAAAAACTGCTAGTGGCTTTCAGAAGATTCAGGCACTATATCTATTTAAAATTGGTCAAGTGACAACTGTCAAAGAATTGGCAGTTACTTTAGGAGTAAATCGGATTACAGTACAAAGGTGGTTGAGACAATATCGTAAAGAAGGATTATCGGGGTTATTACAGGTAAAACAAAGTGGGGGGCGCAAACCAGCAATCCCACCAGAAGCGCGAGATGGGTTGCAAAAACGACTTAACGACCCCAATAATGGTTTTCAGAGTTATGGAGAAATTCAAAAATGGTTGAAAGAAGAATATAATATTAATGCTTCTTACAAAGCAGTTTATTCCACAGTTAGATATCAGTTAAAAGGTAAACTCACAAAAAATAAGTATAGCGCTGTGCGCAGGGAACAGGGAACAGGGAACAGGGAACAGGGGGAATAAATTGCCGATCATATAAGACTTCTAGCTCTTTTGCCCCTACTACAATTTGTAAATATACCAGCGCTCATTGCTATAGTATGGTGCTTTATATCATGTTCCCCCTCCGGGGGAGCTACGCTAACGGTTGAATACTGACAAATTAACAATGAAAGGAGTCAGTCCTCAGGAGTCAGTAGGGAAAAAGAAGCAAGAGGAGAAGAAAGTTTTTGATTGTGTTTGCGTAGCATTCTGTAGGAAAGCGGAACAGAGTTCTATGGCGCTATTAAACAACATGATATTACTCAGGCAACAGGTAATCAAAAAACCGATTGCAAATTCATTTAGAGCAGGACAAAATTTTCGGCGTTGGTAAATTACAGGATGAAATTTGTAGGGGCAATCCCCCAATGATTAACTGGGGTAGGTTACAGAGCGCTACCCCGAAATATAAATCATCCCATCAATTACCAACGCCAAATTTTCTGACCATCTGTCTGAATGTGTATGATTATAATCATAATGTGGGGAATGATTTAGGTTTGCTCATATTATTTTCTATAGCTCTTTAGATACCCAACTGGAGATCATCTCAATTAGTTTTTTCTTGCCTGTTTCAATGTTTTACTTAACTGAGTTTCTGACAAAGACCGCACAAAACTCAGATTAAAAGGTTTTTCGCCGATGGTCTGAGCATAAGATGCTTGTAAATATGAACTATATTCAGGGCGATCGGCGACATGGGTTTGGAAGAATGCTAAACCAAAAGCATTAGCATAACCATTGACTACATCTGGATCTGGTTGAATCAACTCTGCTAGAGTAGTGAAACTATTTTCTCTAATTGCCTCAAAATCAATATTGATATGATCTGCTCCTTCTGTTAAGACTAAATATTTATCAGGAGTTGTCAACCAAGTAAAAGATTTTGCTTGTTCTAAAACAATAGGAGTAATTTTATCTTCACTTGCGCTTCCCCACAACACAGGTAACTCAATCTGACTCAAACCAGCTTTTCCAAATAAACTACTATTGACTGGATCGAGTACAAATATTCCTCCAATTCTATCATCTTTCAAATTATATTTTTGAGGCTTCAATTCCAAAGCACGACACTGTAGCAGTAGCGACATATTTAAAACTTCCATTTGTGGGCCACAGTCTTGTTTTAGTTGCTGAAAGTTAATCTCTGCACCTGCTAAAGCAAAAGCAGTATAAGCACCAAAAGAATGACCAAATATACCTACCTTTTTCAGGTTTAATTGATTGTGGAATTGATATTGATTTAACTGCTCTAATTGATTTAATAAGAAAGAAATATCCAAGGGGCGGTCAATAAATTCATTGCCATGGAACATATCCTTAGTTTTACCTGCTAAAAATTTCTGGATATATTCATAATCACTACCTGGATGTTGGGGTAGAGCAACAGCAAATCCATAAGAAGCTAAATGTTTAGCTAAACTTTCAAAATTAACT
>NZ_JAAHGK010000544.1:0-4803 GCF_010672505.1 Okeania sp. SIO2B9
TCCCGTAGGAGACCTCAGAATTACACACTAGGTTCTGACTTCTCCTACGGGGCACCTACTGTGCAGAAGTCATTCCGCACACAGCCCCTCCAGAATGTAAGACACACTAAAGACACTCAGAAGTTATTTTTGTAACGGGGATTTGAGCAAGGCTCCAAAAATATTTCGCCTTAAAAGGCGAGGTTGCGCTACCCATGTTATTTTGATAATAGGGATAATAATGTAGTGTGTGGCGATAATTTTCTGCTTCTAGTTCGCCAAAGCCAAAATAATAGTCTTCTTTTACAATTAATCCCAAAGCTTCGATACGTTTTGAGGATTTAAGGACAATACTATGAGTTAAAAACATCGGGTATGGCCAGGAAACTAAAACCTAGTTCCACCAACTGTTGCTTTTTGTATTTAGAGATCATTTCTTCAGCAGTTAATTCTTCTGTATTTCAAACATTAGTTGCCCATACAAATCGTCCGGCGCTTCGTTTTTCAATTTCTACTTTTTCTTCACAAATAGCTACTTTAGCCTCAACTTTATAGCTGAATGAATTATGAATTTCGGAGTTGTTAACTGTGGTTATTTTTAACTCTATCAGTTTGTGGTATTTAGATTTTTTCAAAAGGCGAGATACTGCTTTTGAGCGCATCAGCAGCACAAGCAAATTCTTGAGAGCTTAATTCACGGAGCTTTTTTTGAGATGCTAACTCATCTTTTTGAATTCTTTTCTCTAGTTTTTTTAAATCTGGGCGTCCATCCCTGGAATATCCGTAAGTAATTTTTATGGTTTGATGTTCTCCTGAATCTTTATACTCTCCATGAACATGATGGGTGGGATTATACTTACCAATATTATTAAAAAGGCCAATGGGTACAAAAAAAATCCTCTTTAGTCCACCCCAGAGTTGTTAGATTTGGGGTAGAGCAAAGTTTGACATACTCCTCGCTGTAAAGATTACCTGGTAATGGTTTTTTGTACCACCCACTGAATCTTTCTACCCTAATTTATTCCTGTGTGCAATAAAGCCGATAATATTAATAATAAACAAGAAAATTTTCTGCTAAATAAACTGTGCAAACTCATATTATCTACGATCGACAAACTGTCCTCAAGCGTTTAAGCCAGCTAACTCAGGAACAGTTTGCCTCCCGTGCAGCTCAGTATGACAAGACAGCAAGCTTCCCCACAGAAAACTTTGAGACTCTGTTTGACGCAGGTCTTCATGCTCCGGCTGTACCAATTAAGTATGGTGGTTTAGGCTTAGGTCACAGCAGCGATATCCTCACCCTCTGGATGATGACACGAGAATTAGCAAAGGTAGATTTGGCCTTCACTCGTTGCTGGGAAGGACATACTAATATACAAGTATTATTGGCTGCCAGTGCTAATGAAGCTCAAAAGCAACGTTGGTTTGAAGGAATTGTGCAACGAGGTGAAAAATGGGCTGGTTGGAGTGGCGAACCTCTCTCCAAAGTCCCTGGGCAAACTACTGGTATTGGTACAACAGTTAAAATTGTAGAGGGGGGCTATATTGTTGATGGTTCCAAGGTCTTTGCCACAGGAGCGGATGGACTAGAATGGGCTATCTTGTTTGTGAGTACAGCAGGAACAGGAGCTGTTCGTCATCACGATGGACCAGTGAATTCGGTGTTGATGTTAGCCTGTGATTTATCAGACCCAAGTGTAAGCTTTGACTCAACCTGGTGGAAACCAATTGGAATGCGGGGTAGTGTAAGTTATCGCGTACAATTCGACCGCACGTTTATTCCTGACGAAAATCTGATTGGCTATCCAGGGCAATACTTGCTGGAAGAGTGGCAAACTCGCTTTACTCCTCAGTATGGAGCTGCATTTTTGGGGGCAGCAGAAGGGGCTTATGCTTATGCCCTAGCTCATATTAAAAAGCAAGGGAGGGAACAGGATGCTTATGTGCAGCATCGAATTGCGAAATCAACCATGAATATTGAAACTATGGACTTGTGGCTGCGAAAAGTGGCTAGCCTGTGGGAAGCAGGTCAACACCAGGAGGCAAAACAAGCTGGTAACCGCTTTCGTTATTTGTCAGAAAAATTGGCCATGGAGACCTTGGAACACTGTACTCGGATGTGTGGCGCTCGTGGGATGATTCAACCTAGTCCTTTGGAGCGCATTTATCGCGATTTATCGTTCTATACCCTCCATGATAATTGCGATCGCGTTTTAGCCTCAATTGGTCAGGAAATACTGGGGCAAGAAAGCGATCGGGCGTTTTTTAATTCTTCGGGGAACAATCAGGGAAAGTCCTAGAAAGTTTTGTTGCACAAAAAATAACAATGAAGATAATACGGATATCAAATCCGGTAGCATCAGTCTTATTCAGTATTAAATATGAGAGTCTATATTGTAGGGGCGAATGGCCATTCGCCCCTATGTATTGTATGACGACCAAAGGAATGATATTACTCTGAAGCCAATGGATTTGATATTATATAAGACTAGATGAGAATATTTATTATCATTTGGATTGGACAATTTCTCTCTCTGGTAGGTTCTCGCTTAACTCAGTTTGCCTTCAATGTCTGGTTGTTTCAAGAAACTGGCTCAGTTACCCAGTTTGGTTTACTGGTTTTGTGTGGTAGCTTGCCTAGTCTACTTATTTCCCCAATAGCAGGAGGATTTGTAGACCGCTGGAGCCGTCGCTGGACAATGGTTATTGCTGATTTTTGTGCTGGTCTTTGCACTTTAAGTATAGCTTGGTTATTCATCACAGGAAACCTAGAAATTTGGCATTTGTACATCATTGAAGCTCTCAGTGCTTGCTTCAGTACCTTTCAGGCTAATGCTTATGCTGCTGCCACTACTCTGTTAGTACCAAAGGAAAACCTACCCCGTGCCAGTGGTTTAACCAGTTTGGGGCGGGGTGTATCTAAACTCATTGCACCAGTTTTGGCAGGTATATTGCTCCCTATTGTTCACATCCCAGGCATCATTGTCATTGACTTTGCTACTTTATTTTTTGCGATTGTTCCTTTGATGCTAGTTAAATTTCAGGAATTAAGCAATTTATATGAAGAGACATTAGACAAATCGTTTTTGAAAGAGGTTATCTATGGCTGGAATTGCCTCATTGCTAAACCAGGATTACTAGGGTTATTAATTTTCTTTGCTACTTATAATCTATTTATAGGATTATTTAATGTTCTTACTACTCCCCTAGTTTTATCTCTCACCTCCCCCACTGGTCTGGGGATTGTTTTATCCATTGGCAGTTCTGGAGTAGTATTAAGTAGCCTGATGATGAGTATATGGAAAGCTCAGAATTATTACATCCAAACTATATTTGGCTTTACCCTCATAGCAGGTTTTTTCATGATATTGGCGGGTTTACGCCCTTCTCTATCTCTATTCACTGTTTCTGACTTTTGTTTATTAGCTACATATCCTGTTGTTAATGGTTTAGTGCAGGTCATGTTTCAAAAGAAAGTACCTCCAGAAGCTCAGGGAAGGGTGTTTGGTTTGAAAGCTCCCATTGTTAGTGTGAGTTTAACCCTTGGTTATGCGATCGCCGGTCCTCTAGACGATTTTATTTTTGAACCTCTGATGACTCCTGATGGTCTTTTAGCTGGAAATATAGGAAAAATAATTGGAGTTGGCCAAGGTCGTGGAGTTGGTCTTCTAGACATTGTTATCGGTTTATTAGCAATTGTGGGAACAATTGCTGCTTATCAGTATCCTCGCCTCAGATTACTGGAAGAGGAATTGCCCGATGCTATTCCTGATTAATCTTTTGCTAGTTCTATAGTGAGAAAAGAGTAATATCAAATCCGGTAGTATCGGTATAAAAAAGCGCAGAAACAGGGTTTGTTTTAAATGCCCCCTACCTCCCACAAACCAGGTTTCTTATAATACTCCAAAGCAAACGGATTTGATATTAGACATCAGGAAAAAAGTAGAAACTTTCCTTGGAAAGTCTCTACTTAGACGTAATTTCTGAAGGTTTAAAGGTTAAAAATCAAATCAGGGAGTTCATCATAGACTACTCCAGAAATTAAATTTTTGTCCTTGTTTTACCTTGGCTTCAATCTAACTCTTAGATTTGTTTCTAAAAGATTCGATAACGGCTTTCAGTTGTTTCATTTGTGATTCGTTAAATCCTTTTGGATTTATCACTTTGATATTATTCATCATGCCAAGATCCTCATGTATTAGTATATGGCAGTGATAAACAAATACACCAGTAATAAAGGGATTCACGAAGGGAATACGGACTGTAGTTACACTGTGTTTAGGTAAGTTAATTACATCTCGATATCCCTGGGTTAACAGAGGACATTCTTGTCCGATAGTAGGATCATTCTCAGTTACCTCTTGGTTTTGACGATAAGGAAGGGGCACAGTTTGACAATGAGCTTTATCTACCTGGTAATTATTGTATGTGTCGGGAACATCATCCAAAGTACCAGGAAAGGTAAACTTAGTCACTACAAAATCGAGCTGGTGTATGTGGAAAACGTGGGCAAAATCATCTGTATTGACCAAATGCCACTCTTCTATATCTCCTACCCGAGAAATCTTATCGATCCGATTTCCATCAAATAGTTCTTTGATTTTGTTGTTATCAATTCGCTTGTTTGTATCTTCATCAAGATGTGCTTCTGCTTGTGTATTAAATCCTTTTAGGAAAAACTTACGAAAATTGTCGGTGAAATCGCTGCTGAAATAGAAGTAACGTTTCTTAGTAAGTGGCTCATCATACGCACCCGATGAAGTTATGCAATCTAGAGACAGCAGGGATTTTAACAAATCCTGATTCCCACTTACTATTTCTAGA
>NZ_JAAHGK010000545.1:0-4802 GCF_010672505.1 Okeania sp. SIO2B9
GTTGTGGTTATCAGTTGTAATTGTAGTCTTGAAATTTTAATTTTATTTAGGTGTGTAGTTGCGTTAAACGCGCCTACAAATAAAGACTTTTTTTATAAATAATTATCTGAATATTATATTACCTATATTATATTCAGTAGGATCTATCATTGCTGTAAAGAATAGACAATTTTGATAATAATTGTTTTGGTCAAAACTTATTTATCTAATTGAGCAATAAAATCATATCAAATCCGGTTAAACAGCCATAGAATGGTTAAGTTAGGAGGAGTCAGGAGTCAGGAGTCAGGAGTCAGGAGGAGAAAGAATTACAAAGATAAACGTAGTTATGGCGATTGAAGATTTTTTTTATGTCCAATTAAACGGATTTGATATCAATCATTAATTATTGCTTTTTTTCTTACTTATTCCTTTTCTAAAGCACTTGTAATATTCTTTTTTTATCAAATTATATATAGTTAAAAATAATCAGGAAAATGCACAATGAAAATTGATATTGATATAATGACTCGCTATTTACATAGAATGCGAAATCAACCAGGGTGGGCTTCTCTAAACGAAGTTGCGACATCTATGAATATGGATAGAGCTACATCTAGACGCTATACGAAAACAGCAGAAGAATGGGAATTAATTGAGCGTCAACATTTAGAAAATCAGCCTACTCAAATTCAAGCAACTAAGAAATTAATAGAATTAGAGTCTGGAGAAGTCCGAAAAATTGTACAGGCAAATTGTCAAGATTTTTAGTTTTATAGCAGAGGGAATAAGTAAGAAGGAATAAGTAAGAAGAAAGAGGGAAGTGTGGGAATAAACTCGGCAAACTATAAATAAATTGGTTAATGCTATTGTAGAAAAAACTGGAGAGTTTGAATGTCTAACTCCTGAAGCTTTTATTAATAAATATATTGAATATCATGTTCTGTAGAACATTTATAATCAGGCTCGTAGTTGGATTTTAGTCCTAATACAAATATTGTCAGGACTAGAGCAATACTACAAACCATATAATTTATTATTAAGTAATGATCCGATGAAGCTTTTATTAATAAATATATTGAATATCATGTTCTGTAGAACAGTTATAATCAGGTTCGTAGTTGGACTTTAGTCCTAATAAAAATATTGTCAGGACTAGAGCAATACTACAAACAAAAACTTGATAATATTAGTTACTTCCATACAATTTTTCTTTACCACCTAACGAATATTGCCAAATTACAACTACTGCCCAATGAATAATTACCATAACCCACAAACAACCAGTTAATTGATAAGCTACTGTACATACTAATCCTAAAATTCCTGTTAATGTCAAAAAAATCGGTTTCATAAAAGTTGGGTTTCCTTGGGGATGGAAAGTTAGAGCATTTATTGGATGATAAATAATAAATAAAAATAAACTTAATGTTGCCCAAAAACACCACATAATAGTTGAAATTTTCTCGGTGGGATGAGGCAATAACAAAACTCTAAATATTGACTCTTCTATTAGAGATGGCATAAAAAAGATTGCTAATAACCCCTGAAATAATTGTTTGAGATTACGAAAGCTTTGACTAACTCGTAAAAATCTAGAATTAAAGCCTAACGGTAAGGCGATCGCTCCATAAATTAACAATGTTATTCCTACCACTAACCAATCTTGAGTATTCATGGGTCGAGAAGCAAATATTAGACGCTCAATTAAGGTGGAAATCATAGGAAGTTGCCCTGAAGTTTATGGAAATATTGCTGTTATATTAGGTGAGTATAAGTACTATGACTAATTCTAACAGAAAGCATAAGTACCAAAATAACTAACGAGGTTTTTTCAATTTAGATGAAGAATGCCAAGCTTGATAAAATTCTGGGTAGGGGAGAGTTTGGGCACATTTCCAGATTATTTTGTAGCAATTATCGAAGAGATTGTTGTTAATTAGGTCGTCTATAACTAAAAAGTAATCTTTTAAAGATGTAACGACTTTTTTGATCTCCTTTTCCGTGCCAATTTTCCCTAAGCTTGCTGCTGCTAACCAGCGAGTATCATCAGCAGTAGACTCCAACAAATCCACCAACGCATCAATGGCTTTCTGATTGCCCGTGCCAATTTCCCCTAAACTTGCTACTGCTTGGTAGGGAGTATAATAATCAGCAGTAGACTCCAACAAATCCACCAATGCATCAATGGCTTTCTGATTGCCCGTGCCAATTTCCCCTAAACTTTCTGCTGCTCGCCAGCGAGTATCATTATCAGTATTTAACTCCAACAATTTCACCAAACCATCAATAGCTTTCTGATTGCCGGAGTCAATTTTCCCTAAACTTGCTGCTGCTTGCCAGCGAGTATAATAATCAGCAGTAGACTCCAACAAATCCACCAACGCATCAATGGCTTTCTGATTGCCGGGGTCAATTTCCCCTAAACTTGCTGCTGCTAGTACCCTGGGAGTATCATCAGCATTAGACCTCAACAAATCCACCAAAGCATCAATGGCTTTCTGATTGCCGGGGTCAATTTCCCCTAAACTTGCTGCTGCTTGCCAGCGAGTACAATTATCAGCAGTAGACTCCAACAAATCCACCAAAGCATCAATGGCTTTCTGATTGTCCGTGCCAATTTTCCCTAAGCTTATTGTTGCTACCATGGGAGTATCATCAGCATTAGACCCCAACAAATCCACCAAAGCATCAATGGCTTTCTGATTGCCCGTGCCAATTTCCCCTAAACTTTCTGCTGCTTGCCAGCGAGTATCATTATTAGTATTTGACTCCAACAATTTCACCAAACCATCAATAGCTTTCTGATTGCCGGGGTCAATTTTCCCTAAACTTGCTACTGCTCGCCAGCGAGTATAATAATCAGCAGTAGACTCCAACAAATCCACCAAAGCATCAATGGCTTTCTGATTGCCCGTGCCAATTTTCCCTAAGCTTTCTGCTGCTTGCCCGCGAGTATCATCATCAACAGTAGACTCCAACAAATTCACCAAACCATTGATAGTATTTTTCCTTGGAGTCTCTAGTAAAACATTTCTAGATGCTACACCTATTTCATTGAAACGGTTATTACAATGCCAGTCAATTATTTTTTCAACTACTTCATTTGTTTGAGTGCAGTTGCTAAATTCACCAATTCCAGCAGCAGCAAGAAAATAAGCTTGATATTCATAAAAACCCCTAATTCTTATAAGTGGTCTTGGAATTTCACCAAATTTTTTGAAGGGGTTGATTTTTATTATTATGATAAATATTATGGTAAATATGTTTATTATCGTTATTAAAAAGTAGAGGCACCCATCCTTAAACTTAGTTAAAGCCTTAATAAACTCCTCTTTCTCTTCCTCCTTCACATCCTCTCGCCCTAACCACAACAAAATTACCTGCTTCCACTGCGGCTCAAAAATTCGATAACGTCTCCCCTTCACTGGCTTATTCTTGTGTTTGCGAGGCAAGAAAAAATCCCAATCGGCGATCGCCAAAGCAGCAAAATATTCCTCAAACGTGGCATGAAAAAAAGCATAAACCTTTTTCGTCGGTGACTCTGCCGCCACCCCCACATTATTCAGCCATCCAATTTGCAACGCCAGATAAAACAGAGAATTTTCATCATCAATATCCCCCAACCTCTCAACAATAAAATCCTCACGCAACCGAAAACGACTCCCACTAGAGTCAATATCATCCTTCGCCAACCTACCCAAAGCCAGATTTAACTCCCGTCGCTTACTTTCCTTCATTGGAAAAAGAACACACTTCCACCGATAAAACTGCTCCACAAACTGACCATACAATTCCGCTTTCGTCTCCGGCAAACTTCCTTCATATAACTGCCAATTCTGACACAACAGCGCCAACCGCAGAGGATTTTGCACCAAATCTCGCACCCGCACTTTTTCCTCCTTCCCCAATTCCACCTTTAAGCGATCGCCCTTACTATTCTCCCCCCTTACAAAGTCTTGCTCTTGCTCTTGCTCCCCCCTTTCAAAGGGGGGTTGGGGGGGATTAAAACGGGGTTGAGGGGAATTAAACCAATTATCAATAAACTGCTCTACCTGCTGAGGATAATCAAAATCCAACAACCGAAAAGTCTCAAATTCAGACAAATGATTCACATCTGCTTGCCAAACATTCAGACGACAAGTCAACACCACCCGCGCTTTACCCACCCACCCCAAAAGTTGACGAGAAATATTTTGCAAAGTCTGACTGCCAGAAGTAGCAATTTCATCCACCCCATCCAACAACAACCACACTCGCCCCCGCTCAAATTGTTCGGTAAAATTATTCCACACCTTCTCACCAGAGAAAGAAACAGCAGCAGACAGCCAAGAATTGAGCAAATAATCCTCAAAACTCCTCAAATTCCCACCTTGAGTCAAATCTGCCAAAGAAACCCACACAGGCAAACCCAATTCTTGCTCCAATATCCAATTCGCAATAGTTTGTAGCAGAGTAGTTTTTCCCGCCCCCGGTTCCCCAATTAAAGAAATTCTTTGACCTTGACTTTTACCTTGTTTTTGCTGTAAAATCTCTTTTAAGAAAGTATTGTGGGTAAATCTTTGCTTTTCCTCATATTGGGGTTCATAAAGTTTCGTTCCCTGTTCGGGAGATAACCCATCTTGTTCTCGTTTCTCAGGTTTTTTCCGTTCCACCAGTGCCAGGGGAACATAAATTTGTTCTCGGTGTTTTTTTGCCTCCTCATCATCGTGAAATAGGGAATTACTGGTTAGTTTATTATTCAGCATTTCCCGACAAATATCTTGCCATTCCTTGAGACTCAATTCTCTACCCTGTTCGGGCGAAGTCAGTCAATAAGTTGG
>NZ_JAAHGK010000546.1:0-4794 GCF_010672505.1 Okeania sp. SIO2B9
TTACCCCGATTTTATTACTCCATGGTTTTGATAGTTCTATTTTTGAATTTCGTCGCCTTTTGCCATTACTTGCTGCTCAAAATCAAACTTTTGCTGTTGATTTATTGGGATTTGGTTTTACAGATAGATTGCCGAATTTAAAAATTAATCCAAAAGCGATCGCTACTCATCTTTATTATTTTTGGAAAAGTTTGATAGACCAACCTGTTATTTTAGTAGGTGCTTCTATGGGTGGTGCTGCTGCTATTGATTTTACTCTGACTTACCCGGAAGTTGTGAAAAAATTGGTATTAATTGATAGTGCTGGAATGCAAAATAATCCGATTATTAGTAAGTTTATTTTTCCTCCACTTGACTATTTCGCCACAGAATTTTTGCGTCGTCCCCAGGTACGAGCTAGTATTAGTCGTAGTGCTTATTTTGATAAAAGTTTTGCGACTTTAGATGCTAATATTTGTGCCAGATTACATCTAGAAATGCCTGGTTGGAATCAAGCTTTAATTTCTTTTACTAAGAGTGGTGGGTATGGTAATTTCAAACAAAAATTGCCTTCTCTACAACAGCAAACATTGATTTTGTGGGGAGAAAATGACCGGATTTTAGGTACTAGTGATGCTGGTAAATTGGAGGGCGCGATCGCTAATTCTCAACTGATTTGGATTCCTAATTGCGGTCATGTTCCTCATTTGGAAAAGTCACAAGTTACTGCTAATTATATTCTGGATTTTATTAGGGAAAATTAATAATAGATTTTTTAAATAATTATTCTTGATTAGCTATTACTTTTTATCAAAATTGATTCACAGTTTTCAGCAAGATTTGGTTCAGCTTCAATACAACCAATAAAGTCAAGTTGACTAAATTTTTTCAGATGGTTTTCAGAAGTATTCAAAAGTTGTTGATAGTAATATTCGAGGGCAGATAGTAAAATTTCATCTGTGCTTTGTTTAGTTTTTTCCTGGATAAAGGCAAGTTTTTGCGCCTGTTCTTGAGTGAGTTTAGTAGCAATTTTCATTGTTGTATAAAATTGATAGAATAATTTGAATATCCAAGCGTATATAAGCACAATACTTATATTACTTTCCTAATAGTAATTTTATTTCTGGAGAAAAGCAATAATGAGTAACTCGAAAGCAAAATGAGGTGCTGATGGCAGTGAGCTTCCTACAATAGACCCTCATACTAAAGCCAAGCATCAAATTATCGAAGAATATATAGAAAATTTGGGATTGGTGAATGCGTAATGCTTTTGTCTCAAACGCTTTTTATCCCCTTAAAAGGGGAAACTTGAGACAAAATTTTTTCGGTCATAATGAAAATTTTTCTGTTCATCAATTACTTTAATTAGTTGATCATTCAGCATGCGGTGAATGACAGTCAAACCGACCATTATTCGATAAATGGTCAGCGTACTGTCACACATCCTACTCGATCTTTTGTTGACAAATAATTTCTTAAAAAAAGAAAATAATTAACTACTTTTATGAATCTATAATATCATGTTCCCCCTCCGGGGGAGCTACGCTAACGGATAATCAGTGATAGAACTCCGTTACGCTCACGCGACCAAAAAACTTTATCCCTTCTAACCTTTTCTTCCCTTCTGCCTTCTGCCTTCCTTCCTCCAAGGTGTAAGTCTTCAACCAAACATGATATAATACAATTAATTATTAACAAAAATACAGCCTTTTCTAGGTAGTAAATTCAATTCTAATTGAGTAGATTCTTCTTGCCAGGAAATTTCACAACTACCATAAACAATTTTACTAGGTCGAGAATTAAACTGAGTAACAGAAACATTTACATTTGCTGCTTCTGTACCACTATTAATAACCACAATAATTTCCTCATCTCCTAACATACGGGCAAATACATACACATTTCCCTCAGCAAATAAAACCTTATAACTACCCGTACGCAAAGCAGAATATTTATTTCTAATAGCAATCAACTGTTTATGATATTCCAAAACTTGATTATCCCATTTTTCCGTAGCAGGAAAACCACGACGAGAGTCAGGGTCTAACTTCCCTGGTAAACCTACTTCATCACCATAATAAATACTAGGTGCGCCAGGAAAAGTCATTAACAACAGAGTAGCTAACTCAACACTTACTTGATCTCCTTGAGCAATACTCAAAACTCGAGCTGTATCGTGACTGTCTAATAAATTCAGTTGAGTTAGTTCAATTTCCCAAGGATAGAGTTGCAGCAACTCCTGCATTTTTTGACCATATTCAACAGCAGATATAGCTGGGTAAGCTGAATAGTCACAACCTTTAACTTGGTCAATATCTACACGATCGCCCGCTGTAAAAGCAATAGTTGGACCAGTAAACAAATAATTCATCACCCCATCAAACTGAGTACCATCTAACCATTGCACGCAGTCACTCCAGACTTCACCCACAATATACGCTTCTGGGTTAATAGCTTTGACGCGATCGCGAAATTCTTGCCAAAACCCAGGAGTCTTAACTTCAAATGGCACATCCAACCGCCAACCATCAATGCCAAACTCTAACCAATATTCCCCAATTTCCATAATGTATTCTTTCACTTCGGGGTTATCGTGATTGAATACAGGTAAAGCACGGTTGCCTACCCACCCGACATAGTTTGCAGGTAAACTGCCATCGTAAGCAGAAAGAGGCCAGTCTTCTATTTTGAACCAATGTAACCAGGGTGAGTGGGGACCGTTTTCCAAGATATCGTTGAAGAAATAGAAACCGCGACTAGCGTGGTTGAAAACTCCATCCAGAACAACTTTTATATTGCGATCGTGAGCAGCATCTATCAATACTCTTAAAGCTTCATTACCTCCTAAAATTGGATCGACTCGGTAATAGTCATGGGTATGATAGCGATGGTTACAAGCTGATTGAAAAATAGGAGTGAAATAAATAGCAGTGACACCCAGGTCTTGAATATAGTCAAGTTGTTCGATGACACCCCAGAGGTTGCCACCTTTGTAACCTTGGGGAGTAGGAGGTTCATCCCAAGGTTCTAGGGTAGAAGGATAATAACCTTTGTCTATACCTTTTCTGGTTTGGGTAGGTGGTTGACCTTTGGCAAAACGGTCTGGAAAAATTTGGTAAAATACGGCGTGTTTTACCCACTCTGGTGTTTGAATTTGCATAGATAATTATCTCTTTAATTAGGAAACCACTACTATTTTGACAGGAAATTGGTCTCAAAGTATCACAAATTAAAGTAATATTAAAATTTGTCACAATGACTAGGCAGTTTGATGTAGAGAAGGGTTAGATTTGTACAGGACACATAATATTCTAGAATTTGCCAAAGCCACTGAAAAAAAATTAGTGAGTATTATGGCCTATTAGCAAAGAATTATTTAAGGAAAAATCAAAATTACATTGTGATGGTGATGGCAGCAATAGCTCACGTCAATACTTGTTTAAGCAAGACTTGCAAGCTCTAATTAATGAATTAGGGATAAAAATTCCCATTCCAAAAATTTAATTACCAATCCATAAAACCATGTCAGAATATTACAATGCCTTCATCTCTTACGGACGTGCCGACAGTAAATCTTTTGCTACAAAACTCTATGAAAAACTCACAGAAAATGGTCTAAAAATCTGGTTTGACCAAAATGATATTCCTCTGGGAGTAGACTTTCAAAATCAAATTGATGATGGCATCATAAAAGCTGATAATTTTCTGTTTATTATTGCGCCTCATTCTGTTAATTCTCCCTACTGTCTCAAAGAAATAGAATTAGCTATTAAATACAATAAACGAATTATTCCCCTGCTTCACGTCGAACAAATTACTTATGAAATTTGGCAACAACGAAACCCAAAAAAAACTTTAGAAGAATGGAAAATTTATCAAGAAAAAGGTAAGCATTCAAGTTTTCCTAATATGCACCCTGAAATAGGCAGAATTAATTGGGTTTATTTTCGGGAAAATCTTGATAATTTTGACAAAAGTTTGACTGACTTAATCGAATTATTTAATCGTCAGCAAGATTATGTAAAACAACATACTAAGATTTTAGTTAAAGGTTTAGACTGGGAAAATAATCAAAGACAAACTCGTTATTTATTAATTGGGAAAGAACGTCTACAAGCAGAACAATGGTTAAAGATTAAATTTACAGAAGAACAACCCCCTTGTATTCCTACAGATTTACATGGTGAATTTATCTGTGAAAGTGATAAAAATGCTAATAATTTAATGACTCAAGTTTTCTTGGCTTTTGCTGAAGCAAATAAAAGTATCATGGAGCAAATCAGGAAAAGTTTAATTAGAGAAGGAATTACTGTCTGGAGTTCTCATGCCGATATTAAAACTGGAAAAGATTTTCAAGTAGAAATTGAGCGGGGTATTGCCGGAGCGGATAATCTAATTTATTTATTGTCTCCTGAAGCCATAAAATCTGAATATTGTCAACAGGAATTAACTTATGCTTTGAGTCTGAATAAACGAATTATTCCTATATTAATTTCTCCCACAGATTTAACAGAAATTCCTGCCGAAATAAACAACTTACAATTTATTGATTTTACTCAATCAGAGTCAGAAGGAATAGATAAACTGCTCAAAGAATTAAAGTCAGAAGCTATTTATTATCAACGGCATAAAATTTTATTAGTCAAAGCTTTGAAATGGCTAGAACAAAATCGTAACCCTAGTATTTTATTACGGGGTTATAATCTCGAACAATATCAAAGTTGGTTAGAATTAGCTGGAAATAGAATGGCTAATTTACCTACAGATTTACAAACAGAATTTATTGCCGAAAGTGCTAAACAACCACCTAATTTA
>NZ_JAAHGK010000547.1:0-4792 GCF_010672505.1 Okeania sp. SIO2B9
AGGGAATTGTTTCTTCTGCCCTCTGCCTTCTGCCTTCGTTTATAAAATTAGCGGTTTTACAAAAATTGTTTTTGCTTCTTCTCTCCTAATTGCTAATTCTGTACTGATACCTACTCTGATATGAAGTGGTCCGCAAAAGCAACTTTTTCGTAATACCATTATTTGTTTTTCTGGCACAACTCCCATAGCTTTAAGACGTTTGACTAATATTTCACCATAAGTATCTATTTCAATTCTTTTAATGATTGCTGGAATTTGGATATCTAGATAAGATAAATCTATCAGTTGTGTAGTAGTTTTACTATCTAAATCTTGCTTATTTTCTGCGTCAAAAATTATTTTTTCTGGATGATTAGACAACATTTTAAAATTAGTATTTTTATCTTTATGACTGTGAAGTATTACTCAATATTTTGATAATTCAAATATATTAAAAAATATTATTAGGGTTAATCAAAGTATGTTCTACTAAAAGAATAGATGCTTGATAATTGGGTTTATTTGTGAAATTTTTAATATAAATCTGACCAGATGTAGACTGGAGATTTTTGAAACTATCAATAAGTTTTTTTCTGGATTTTCTACTCCTATTAGAGAATATTTATCAAATAAATATTAGATCGCGTAGGGTGTGAAGTGTGTTACATAAAGCACTATCCCACAGCACATGGTGGGTTAGGTGTAAAACCGACAATGATTCCAGAAATGGTAAGTGTGCCACCACAAACCCCACTTAATTTTTTGTTTACAAACAGCCCCTTACTCAAAATTGATATTACAAAAAAATTAGCTTTTTTAGAAAAAAAAACATAACTGGTAATATTTTACTTGAATAGCGCTCTAATTATAATAAAATACTTTACTTTTTATGAGCATATTACTAATGAATGCTATAGAAATTTGTTATAGGATATAGCGTTTCTCAGTAAGCGTGAGGTACTTTTATCTTTCTTCCCTGTTGCCTGTTGCCTGTTGCCTAAAACCTCGAATTTTGTACCTCACGCTTTTTGGGAATTGCTATAGTATTAATCTTTAATTGAAAAAATCTCATGCCTCGACCTACCTTATATATTGCTATTACTAACCATGGATTTGGTCATGCTGTACCCATATCCTCAGTTGCTAATCTGGTGCAAAAAATGTGTCCAGATGTTTTATTAATTATGGTGACAACTGCTCCCCGTTGGTTATTAGAATCTTATATTTCTGGTGATTTTATTTATCGTCCCCGTGCTTTTGATGTGGGAGTTATTCAATCAGACAGTATCACAATGGATAAACAAACTACCCTAGAAAAATTGAAAGAAATTCGGAGTAAAGAACGGTCAATTATTGCTGGAGAAGTAAATTTTATTAAACAAAATCGAGTAGATTTATTATTAGCAGATATTCCGCCACTTGCTGCTAAAATTGCTCAAACTGCCGATATTCCTGGTTGGATGTTGAATAATTTTGGTTGGGATTTTATTTATCGTCCTTGGGGTGGTGAATTTCTAGAAATTGCTGATTGGATAGGAGAATGTTTCAGTAAATGTGACCGTTTATTTCGCCTCCCACTCCACGAACCTATGGGCGCTTTTCCTAATATTGTTGATGTTGGTTTGACTGGAGGAACTCCACGTTATCAACCAGAGGAAATTAAAGCAAAATTTAATATTCATACAGACCAAGAAAAAACTATTTTACTTACTTTTGGCGGTTTAGGTTTAGACAAGATTCCCTATCAAAATCTTTCTCGTTTTCCTGACTGGCAATTTATTACATTTGATAGTAATATCCCTGAACTTCCTAATCTAATAAATGTCAGAAAAGAATTTGAAAAAATAGATAAAAATTTACCAAATATTCGCCCAGTAGATTTGATGCCGATTTGTGGCAGGATTATTTCTAAACCAGGGTATAGTACCTTTGCTGAAGCTTTACGGTTAGAAACACCTATTGTGTCATTAGTTAGAGAAGGTTTTGCCGAATCGAAATTATTATTAGAAGGAATTCAAGATTATAGTTATCATCAAATATTACCTCCAACAGAATTTTTTGATGGTGATTGGGAATTTCTCAGAAAACCCCTACAACCACCCCGTAAATCTGAAAAATTAGATAAAAATGGTAGTGAAGCGATCGCTCAAGCTGTTGTAGATTATTTACAATAATTATTTTCAACTGTCCAATTATTTTATTCAAGGAAAACAATTATGAACCCTAAGATTAATATTAATAACTTCATTGAAATTGATATGAACAGTATCATTGGAACTGGAGTTGAAATCGTATTTATAATATGTTTATTTGTAGCAATTAAATTTGTTTTCGGCAGAGCATATAAACAATTAATACAAGTACCATCAGTCAAAAACAAGAAAAAAGAGATTGAATTTATCTACCAAAATATTCAGATATTCTTAACTGTAAGTTGTTTACTACTATGTCTATTAGTGGCAGGAATTAATGGATGGCTTATTTATCAAGGAAAAAAATTAATCGAATACCAAACTTATTTGATTAAAAATATTTCCTTTAATTACTTGCTAGTTATAGGAATTAGAGTCCTAAAAATCTTGGGCATACTAATTTTAACTAAATGGAGTATTCCATATATAAAAAAATTTATAACTTGGTTAACAGAGTGGGCAAAAAACGTCGATCAAATCACTGCCAATGACGCCAGTATTGAAAAATTATTTGAATTTTTCAAGAGTAACTTTAATAATATTATCTGGCTGTTATATGTTACTATATCAGCTCAAATTATGGTATTCCCAGAAGTAATTGTCAAATATTTATATATAAGTTTGCAGATTTATATGATTATTATTATGGGATTACTATTTACTAAAGCTAATACAACAGTTATTGAAACTTTGGATGCTGTTAGCAAAAAATATTCCGATCAAAGAAATATTGTGCGGATCTACAACCGCCTACGTAAATTAATTCCTCTTGCCAAACGATGTCTTGAATATGCAATCTATATTACTACAGCTACTTTAGTAGTTCAAAAAGTTGATTTTATTGCTAGTTTAGCTCCTTATGGTCTTTTATCTTTGCAAATAATTGGGATTATATTTATGAGTCGTGTTGTGCAAGAAATTGGTCAACTTTTACTAGAAGAAGTACTACTGCGTGAGAGTGATACAGATGATTTATCTAAACAGAGACGAGAGACATTTTTACCTTTATTTCAAAGTTGTACAAAATACCTGATTTACTTTGGTACAGGTATAGCAATTCTTTATACTATTAAAATTGACCCGACTCCTATTCTAGCAGGTGTAGGTATTTTAGGTTTAACAATTGGAATGGGAGCGCAAAGTCTGGTTGAAGATATAGTTGCAGGTTTCTTTATTTTGTTTGAAAATTATTACTTAGTAGGAGATTTTGTAGAGATAAATGGTGTAAGTGGTTTTGTTACGGGAATAGAATTAAGAACAACTCGCATTAATTATGAAGATAAAAATTATATTATCCATAATCGTGATGTTAAAGATATAGTTAATCACTCTAGCTACAGTAATGCAGTGGTCATGCTGAAAATTCCTTATCAAGTTAAGATGAGTCAAGTCAATGAAATTATAGAAAAAGTTGGAAAGAAACTTCTAGAGAATTATTCAGAAGACATAATTGAACCAACAATAATAGAAGGAGTAGAAGAATTTTCTGACAATCAAATATTAATCGAAGTAGTTACACAAGTTAAACCTGGAAAACATTTAATTATTCAGAAAGTCTTAGGCATAATGATCAAAGAAGCTTTTGAAGAAGCAAATATTGAACTTAGGGTGGTTAATCATATAACACTGAGTAACGATCAACCTATTCCAATATTTTTAAAACCTCTACGGGTTAAACTACGCAAAAATCAATAGTAAAGTTATCTATTAGCCTTAATCAAGATATATCCGACCAAAAATAAAATGACTCACTATCAACAATTACTTCAAATAAATACCTCCGGCAAGTCTCTGTTAAAAATTACTCCTAAAGTACAGGAAAGTGTAGCAAAATCAGGGATAAAAACAGGTTTATGTAATCTATTTTTACGCCATACTTCCGCCAGCTTAATAATTCAAGAAAATGCCGACCCAGATGTATTAGTTGATTTGGAAAACTTTATCTCAAAATTAGTACCAGAAGGTTATCATTATATTCATAGTGCTGAAGGTCCTGATGATATGCCTGCTCATATTCGCAGTGTTTTAACCCATACTTCAGAACAAATTCCGATTAATAATGGCAGATTAGTATTAGGTACTTGGCAAGGAATTTATGTTTGGGAACATCGTCAACGTAGTCATACCCGAGACTTAGTAATTCATATTAGTGGAGATTAACGAAGTCAGAAGTCAGAATTCAGAATTCAGAAGTTAACCCACCCCTAACCCAACCCACCCCCGCCCCTCCCAGGAGGGGATCCAGGAGGGGAAGTAGGGGATTTGAGCAAGCCTCCAAAAACCAGAACGCCATTTCCTGGCGGGGTTGCGCGACCCAATTATATCAAATCCGGTTGAATACTTATTATATAGTTGGCACCTCACGGGGTGACAAGGTAGCTGAAAGCTATATATAGAGATGGACTTATCGAATAAGCTGAAGAATACTTCCACTAAAAGAGAACCATTATTGAGAATAGATGAGGATGTGGTGCGATCGCACCACACCCCCCATCGGCGTTGAACAATAGTTCAAGTTGCCCTCTAAATCAGATGATCACTCATACTCACTTTTATTAATTTTAGTTGCTCAGAAATAATTAAATATTAAGTAGTTTATTCATGGCTTTAATTCCATTTAT
>NZ_JAAHGK010000548.1:0-4776 GCF_010672505.1 Okeania sp. SIO2B9
AAAAAAAATAACACAAATAAGCATCCAACTGAACCAACATTTCCTTTTTTTGTCAAACGTTTCTCTAAGAAATACCAAAACTGCTTAGTAGTAAAAAATAAGGTTTTTTCAGAGGAAATAGTTTGAATAGAATTCTTGAAAAATATATCTGTAAATTTACTTCCTGCTTGTGGGTCAAAAACAAAAGGATGATTACAATTTTTACATCTACCCCCAGTTTCTGTTCTTTCTTTTAAATTACTATCCATTCCACATCTTACACATTTCATCTATTTACTCCTTAACTAAAAATTTGACCATTCAATAAAATATTATAATCTTCTCGCTGACGAATTAATCTATGCTGACTTTCTTCTAACAAAACTTCAGCAGGGCGGGGTCTATGTAAAAAATGAGAAGACATTGCATAACCATAAGCACCCGTATCTAAAATAGCTAAAATATCTCCTTTTTCTAAAGCAGGTAACTGACAATTTTTACCCAAATAATCACGGGAATAGGTTGTATTGCCACAAACATCTGTTAAATATAAATCTGACTTATTTATTTCCCGAAAACTAACAATTTCTCGATAACCTCCATGTACAGATGGCACAGATAAATTAGCCACAGTTGTGTCAACTCCAACTATTTGTTTATCTCCCTGCCATTTGACAGAAATAACTTTAGTTAATACTGTGCCTGAACGAGCAATAGCTGCGCGACCAGGTTCAATAATTAATTTAATTTTTCTGCCTACTTTTTCTATCGCTGCTGTTAACTCCGCACCAAAAGTTTGCCAGTTAAAAGCTATCCCATTGTGATGATAAGGATAACCAAAACCACCACCAAAATCTAAATATTCCCAGTCTGGTAAAAATTTACCAATTGCTAATATTGGTTCAATTACTTGAGTAAAAGCTTTCGTAGCATTTGTGCCAGTACCTCGATAAAAATGTAAACCACTCAACTTTAAACCCACTGACTTTGTAATTTGAATTGCCTGGGAAAATTCCTCTGGTCGAACACCAATTCGACTTTCTCCCGTTAGTTCTGGTAAATTCAGTCTCAAACCTAATTTTGGCGTAATTTCTCTGGCAAACTTATCTATATATACGTCACAAAATAACTGTAGTTGACTCACACTATCTAAATTAAAAGTAGTTACCCTCCAGTTTAATAGTTGTGAAAATTCTTGAGCGTTTAAGTTACTGCCACTATAGACAATTTTTTCAGGGGAAAAACCTGCCTTTAATCCCAGAAAAACATCCCCTGGTGTATTAGCATGAAGACCCCATTTATACCTTTGAAAAATTTTTAATAAAGATACATTACCATTAGTTACACTGGCAAAATGAAATTCTGTGTGGGGATAGGGAATAGATTCAGTAATATGATTTATCGTTTTTATCAGAATATCGCCATCATAAACATACAGAGGAGAACCATAATTTTCTAGTAATTCGTGGGCAAATTTCAGAGAAAAAGGAGTCACAAAATTTGGCATATTTTCTACCATAGTTAACTGAACAAGTAACAGTCTAGATCATAATCTATGTTATCAGTAGAGAGTATGCCATTGGCTAATATATGACTATCAACTAATCATACTAAATCTGGTTTGAAGAAGTAGCTTATAATTTATCCGTATGTCAAGCAGTGATAGTTCGTTATACCAAGTCTAGTTTATATAAAGAGATTTATTACTCCTCTTTTTATGATTATTTATAGAAAGGATTTATCAATATTTTTTTATCCTGGTAATTTCCCAAATGAAACCATATTACTCCCTTAATAAAACGAGTTTATGGGGATTTAAAGACTGAAGTTTCCCAGTCATAACCTTCATCAAAATTTGTCATTTTGTCTATATCAATTTTTATTTTGTAGCCATCAGGTAAAGAACACAGAATTGTAAAATCACGAGCTATACGTCTGTCGTTTAATTCTATAACTGCAAAATTCTCTCTTTCTGTTGAAAATTGTCTTGTTTATTAGCCTTATTCAAGAGTTTTTGTCTGACCGATGACAATGCTTTTTGTGTATGAGTCTGAATATTTATTACTCCATCCTCATCTTCTTGAAAATTTGGCATTATACAAAAAACTTCGAGGTAATATTTAGAGCTGTCACAACGCTCAACTATAACATCACATTCATCAGTTTCCAATGATAAAGATTTGACCAATCTTTCTCTAATTAGTGGAATATAGTTGTGGTAAACAATCATTTCAGATCTGACAGCTTCGCAATCTTTCCATTCCTTCTTTTGAGCTTTTATTCTCTTTGTAAAATAAGCTGCATAGCTGGGATTATATTGGTTAATTTATTTGAAGTATTTAAGAATTTTTAAATAGTTTCGATATGGGTTAATTGGGAAATCATTATTCCTGTGGTCTAATACCAATTTCATAAAATATTGCTACAGTGACGACACAGGGAACAGGGAACAGGGAACAGGGAACAGGGAAAGAAAAACATAAATATTAAAGAGGAAAAAAAGTGGAAATTTTATAATTTATGGAATTTCTAATTTTTTCTTTTAGGAATAAATCACAAATTAAGATGTAACTGCCTTTTTTGAATTTGGTCTAAATATTCTTATTTCTGTTGTTTCATGTACTCATTCTCAAGTAAATCATGGTTGTAGAAATATTCTTCTATAATATCAATTTCGTTTTTAATCATAATTCATTTAAGGAAAAAGGAAGAAAGAAAAATTTTCGTTGTCTGATATCTAAGTTTTTGATATGTCAAATACAGTAATGGCGACTGCTATAATTACACATACTCTCAAGCTCTAAAGTTTATGTTGTAAAAATTACAGAGAATAAAATTAAGTAATTAATTTTCCCTAAGCACTTAAAGTTTTTATCAGATCAAATTTAACTTTTAACCTGCTCAACCCACCTCCACCACCAAGGCGGTAATAATAAAGGATTATACCCATAATTACTAATAGTAGATTCTCCTAAAATTGTTACTCGCCAAATTTCCCAAATCATTAATAACCAGAGAATTTCACCCACGCGTCTATTCCTAATTTGCCCCCCTAATTTTCCTTGAATTATCGTAATAGCTATATCCGAAATAAATCTACCTTCTGCTTGTAAAACTTCTGGGTTTAACCATTGCCTAATTTCTGACCATAATTCATTTAAACACCAATAACTTAAAGGTACTCCCATCCCTCTTTTTTCTCGCCAAACAACTTCCGGTGGTAACCAAGACTCTACCGCTTTTTTCAATATATATTTTTCATTTGAACCTTTTAAATTAAATTCTCCTGGTATTTGAAAAGTCCATTCAGTTAGCTCTAAATCACAAAAAGGCGATCGCACAACTAACCCATTAGCAAATGCCAAATTTGTTGCTCTAGGATGAATATTTTGTGCCCCCTTTAAAATTAAACTAGCACGACGTAATTTATGAATTAATCCCATACAAAAAGTATCATCTAAAGCAAATTCTACCCACTTTTCTGCTGAAATATTTTTGACTCTTTCATAAATTTGTGGCTGAAAAACTTTCTGTTCATAACCCCATAATTTATGAAAAGTATGCAAATATTTTTGAATGAAACTTTCTTGTTTATTGTAAACAGCAGCAGCAATAATTGGTTTATTCGTCCACCCACCAAATAATTGATCTCCTCCTTCACCATTGAAAATTACAGATACCTCTTGAGCTGCAGTTTGACATAATAAATATAAAGGTACTGTCACCCCATCACCAAAAGGTAAATCTAAAGCTTTAACTGTATCTAATAAAGCATTTTTTATCAGCTTTGGAGTTACAGATACTTTCATTAAAGGTATATCTAAATGTTCAGCAACTTTTTCTGCATATCCCCATTCTGAAAAACTATTTTTCCCAAAATCTAGAGTATATGCACGCACTTTTATTCCCTCTTGTACTAATAAAGCTGCAACTATTGAAGAATCTAAACCTCCTGAAAGAAAAACTCCCACAGGTTCAGAATTTAAGTCAATAATTTGCCGATTAATCGCATTTTTAAGTAGGGTTTGTAACTGTGTAATTGCATGATTTTTATCTTCAACTTGTACGAGATTTTCTCGCCAGTCATAATGACGTTGAATTTGTATTTCTGGCTCCAAAAAAATTTGTTCTGTTCCTGCTGGTACCGCAACAATATTCTCTACTGGAGTGAGCGGTGTCGGTACATAAGAAAAACAAGTATAACCATAAAATCCGGGAATACTAATAGATGGCTCATAAATAATAGGTAATAATAACTTTAATTGAGAAGCAAACCAAATAACTTTTTCAATTTTCACCCAATATAAAGGCACTCTTCCAAAAGGTTCCCTACCTAAAATTAATTGATTATTTTCTTGTTTTACCCAAGCATCAATACTATCAGATAAACCAGAGGCAGATAGAGAAGCAATCAAAGTCTCACCCCTAGCTAATTTCATTTATTCCCCACCAATATAACTAATTCCACCAACAGTTATTCCCTGATTAAAATTAAACACTTTTGTCTTTTTTTCCTCAGTTAGCTTGGTGAGAATAGTATTTAATTCTAGTGGGAAACCATATCCCCAATAACCAATAAATTGATATTGCACTTAATCACAAAATTTTACTTAACTGTAAACTCAGTTTGACTGAGAAAGCGATCGCCTAAATACATCTCCACCTGCCAATTTCCCACAGGTGAACCAGTATGAAATTTATACTTACAATAAGTCGGCCAAACTGCTTTATTAATTTGCTTAGTTTGGTAACTATTTTGATGACTAATTTCACCATTAGAATCAATCCAGTTGCACA
>NZ_JAAHGK010000549.1:0-4770 GCF_010672505.1 Okeania sp. SIO2B9
TAAGGACTTGAAAGTTGATGAGTAAGTAACAGTTGAAAAGTACTCAAAATTAGTTTCATCAGGTAAGTAGGAAATAGTTAGTGATTGATATTTTTTTTAGATTGATCACTAACTATTGTTATGGATCGACTTAGGTCAACTATTGTTAACTAGCTATCAGCATTTCAGCACTCAACAGATGATTGATAAATATATTGGGGATGGGAAGATTACATAATTATTTGTATACTTGTATTTCAGATAAAATTGCTTTTTTACTCTCTTGCTCAACTTTCAGCTTTTGTGAAGTAACTGTAGCGTTTTATGACAATTTCCCGTATAATAAGATGCCCCTATTTCCTCTAAATTAAGTGGAATCATCCCCACTGCATGAGCACCATCTATCTACTAATGTATCCACACCTCGTTTAGCTAATTCTTTTACCAGTTGTTTAATGGGAAATACAAATGGTGTTTGACTACTAATGTGGTCAAGCAATGCGAGTTTTGTTCTTGGTGAAATATGTTTGATAACTGCTTCAATTATTTGTTGCGGAGACTCTACTGGAAAAGGTAGAGATGCGACTATCACTTTTACACCTGTGCGATCGCTAACAAAATTCAGGGCATTACGACAAGCGTTGTATTCTTGGTCTGTGGTTAATAACTCATCGGTGGGGGAAAAGTTGAGTGAGCGTAATACTGCATTTATCCCAGTGGTTGCATTTGGAACAAATACTAACTTCTCTGACTTTGTACCTACAAATTTTGCTAACTTTTCTTTACCTTCATCCAGTAGAGTTTGAAACTCTCGGACAAAAAAATGCACTGCTTATGTTTCCAACTGTTCCTGCAGTCTCATCTGAGCTGTCAATACCTGCAATGGACATGCTTCAAAAGACCCATGATTGAGAAAAGTAACATTTTGGTTAACAGACCAATATAGAGGCTAGTTATTGGTATGTTCGTACTGAAACATTAATTTATTAGTTCTAGAATCTTGAACTTAAGATTTTAGTATAAAAATAGAACTACTAACTATTCTCTAGGTCAAGAACCTAAAATTTTTAAACTCCCCGGGCGGGATTCGAACCTGCGACCAATCGGTTAACAGCCGACCGCTCTACCGCTGAGCTACCGAGGAATATGTAACTTTATCTCTGAGCTACGATTACTAATCTTAACCCTAACTCAACATATTTTGCAACCCTTTTTTATATTTTTTTTATTAATAGTTATAATAATTTAGTTTTATTAAACTAATTTGACTTTCAGGTATTATTATGGTAATAAGTAAAAGCTATTTACCCATTCTTAGTTCAGCTAGGCGCTTTTGAGACTCTAGGTCTAGGTAATTAGCCAAAAAACGGCCTGATGTTCTTTTGCTTCGTTGACATCTACGCCGAACGCTACTTGCTACACTTTCAATGTCATGGGCAAGCTGTTGAGAAGATATCCATTCTGCACCATAACCTACCACAGTAAGTTGTTGAACACGATCTGAAGTCGCAACAATTAACCTACTCTTAGACAGGCGCATCTCTTGACGAAGATTAGCACAAGCTTTTTCTATATATGTATCTGCTGTCTGGCCGAATTCTGTATAATAAACAGATAAACGATCGGTAATAACCTCTTTAACTGTAGGAGTATACTGGTATTGAGAATCAAATACTATACGAGTATTCAAATCTTGACTAGCACTATAATTTACCATCGCTTCTATCAAATCTCGTCTTGCTGTTTCCAAGCCATGAATCCTAAAGCTTTCTTGGAGGCGAGGCCAGATACCAATAACATTATAGCCATCTACGAGCATAACCTTTCGTCTTAAAGAGCGTGACATGATTCAAAGGGATAATTCTCCACAGAATGTTAACAAATACTAATGTAATATAACATTTATTCAGATTCTATAGTGGTCAAAAAAAATAATCCCTAAACTTTCAAAGCTTGAGAGTTTAAGGATCAGAAATTTTACTGTAATAGTGAGATAAATTTTCTATAGATTAATATTTTCCACAAGGACATTGATTCTTCTTAACCTATTTTTTGGAGATTAAAGTTTTATCTCAGGGAGGTATCGAATCACTATCTGCCTAGTTTGATTTTTTCTATTTCTACTATCATCCCTATCTACCATTCCTCCTTCTTAATACTTTGTATCTTTGTATCTTTGAGAGTAATGTAGATTAGGAAGTTCAAGTTTAAGCCAAATATTTAACTGATTGAGGGTGCTAGGGGCAGCTCTAAGTCCCGCGCTATATCTGAAAGATTAGCGCCGGGATACATGGACTCCCCCAAGCTGATTTGATCCGTTCAACCCCCCACTAAAATCATCAATGTAAAAGTCAGCATCGGGAGGATGTCACTCAAACTTTTCTTCAACAGTTTCGGGTTTCTGTATTACTGCTTGACCTCGATCTAATACAAATGCTCCATCACAATAATCCAGCTCATTTAGACGATGAGTAACCCACAGAGCAGTAATACCTCTGTTTTTCACCAAGCTTTGAACTTGAGTGACCAAATCTAATTGACTGTCTGGGTCAAGTAAAGCAGTAGGTTCGTCCAACAGCAAGATGTCACAATTACGAGCAATAGCTCCAGCGATCGCTATCCTTTGTTTTTGACCCCCGCTTAAAGCATATATAGGACGCCTTTGTAAATCTAAAAGATTGACTGCTGTTAAAGCATCTTCTACCCGATGACGAATTTGAAGTTGAGAAAGTCTCTCTTCAACCAGTCCAAAAGCAACATCTGCTCCCACAGTAGGCATCACCAATTGATGGTCAGGATTTTGGAAAACAAAACCCATTCGCCCTTCAAAATGAATTTTTCCAGACTGAGGAAACAAAAGTCCTGCCAATACCCTTAACAAAGTTGATTTACCACTACCATTAGTACCCAAGAGCATCCAGAATTCTCCTTTAGGTACTTTTAGAGAACAAGAACGTAAAACCTGACTACCATTAGGCCAATCAAAACAAAGGTCTTGTACTACAATCGCTGGACGAGTAATTTGAATACTGTTATCCCTAGGGTTCATTGTGTCAGAGCAACAAAACCAGGTGGTCTTCCAGTAGCTGCAGCACCAGATTTTTGGGAAATCTGGACACCAGAAATTTCACTGGCTAGTATAGCAATCTTTTTATCAGGCATTTTCTCACAAGTAAGTTCTATAACTTGAGGATTACCAGAACGAATAGACTCAAGGACTTGTTGATAAACAGCTTCAGCATCCTCAGCTAACTTACGTTGTACTGAAAATGGTGCGGGGGTATATTTCACAATAATGTCAATAGTGAACATTTCTTAGTGATAAGTATAATAAACGTTATACATAAATATAGTCATATATATTCAAACAATGTCAAATATCTTCGTGAATTTGTACAAAAGAGCGACTAAGTATTTGACAAAATTTAATAACTCTCGGCCATACGTTTCATGCCCTAATCAAGTTGGCTGAGAATTCAAGGCTAAATTACCATCACAGAATCTTGCGTAGTGGCCTGTTAAGCTTTAAATGTTGTATTAGGGCGTGTCATCAATTAAAGAGGTTGACATTAAAATTATAATATGCTTATGAATAATAACTATCAGGAATAACAAATGATGCCGAGGAGCAGGTGATAGAGCCTTTGACCTACAGAGGAAAAGAAGTAGTGATTCCTCCGAAAAAAAACTGCGCGTGAACTTCGTAATTACGATGAGATATTGTATCAAGCACGTCTATGAATTGAAAATTTTTTCGCGCCTTCTCAAACAATATAGAGCGATCGCTACTAGATAAGATAAACGTTCAGTAAACTTTCTGGGAGGAATTCCTACAGGTAGAATCAGTCATTTTATTGGCATAGCGATCGCCATCTCCACAAACCATACAATACCCATTTTGTCAAATTTTTAATTGATGACACGCCCTAGGGTTTTGGACAAAAACAATATATAGTTTAGATTTTGCCATTTTCCTATTACCCTATTTTAGGCTTGACACAACAGTAGTGGACTGACACAGCTAAAATTGTGCATTAGCTTTTAACTTGAAAATTCTTACTTTTGACTTTTGACTTTTGAATTGAATCTAATGCACCATTTAAGGTGTGTCGGTCCAGTAGGTTTGTATCGTACCGCCAGCAAAGGATTAATCAATAAGGTGCGTGAACGGGTCTGTTAATATAATCAAAAAAGCAGCTCCCTTTTGTCTTTGACTATTGGATAGAGGGTTTTGAAGTTCACGAGGGTCAGGGTGACACCTGCGATCCGAAGAATATGTCTTATGTGACTATATTTTTATCAACTATTAACATTGTCCATTTTAAATACTTATCCAACTGCCAATCTGTACTTTGAATACTTTTGGCACAGCTCTTGATTCCCTATAAGATTTAAACAAAGTTATCTGAGCTTGCCCCATAACCATTGAGAATACTTAACTTCAAAGTCTAAATCTAAAATATAAAAAACAAATCGTCTCTAAAAACTATTTTTTTTTGTTGCTCCAACGAGAAATTATCTATATAATGATAACTAAGGTAAAGAAATTTAAACAATGTTTACAAAACCTCTCATATTCTGCTATGGCAGAACAATAATTATTAAGAGAAGGTTGAGATAAAAACGTTACCTGTAGTTATCATAATTATTTGGAGAATTCCGTAATGACTGTAGCAGTCGGACGCCCGCAGAGTCAAAGAGGACCATTTGATGTCCTGGATGACTGGCTGAAACGCGATCGCTTCGTATTTGTAGGCTGGTCTGGTATACTCTTGTTCCCATGTGCATTCC